>NZ_UGNV01000006.1 GCF_900452395.1 Legionella beliardensis | reverse complement strand
CCGAGGTGTTTGACCAATTGCTTCTTCTTTAGTAAAACCTGTTAGAATCTCAAACGCTTTATTTACATATAAAATTATGGGATTGTCGGCTCCGTTGCAAAAATGAGCGATGGTTTATACTTGAATCTAAAATTATTAACTGAGATTTCAAATTGCGCTCAACGAAACCTGCAGCATTTAAATGGCGTCACTTTCATGGTGAAATAATCCTGCAATGTGTGCGCTGGTACTGTAAATACGGGATCAGTTATAGGGATTTAGAAGAAATGATGGCGGATCGGGGATTATCCATTGATCACACTAGTATTTACCGTTGGGTTCAGTACTATGGGCCTAAACTTAAAAAACGATTAGATTGGTATAAACAACGCTATGCCAGCCGTTGGCACCTTGATGAAACGTATGTTAAAGTCAAAGGCGAATGGAAATACTTGTATCGTGCAATCGATGAACGGGGCAATACGATTGATTTTTACCTTTCCCATCGAAGAAATACAAAGGCTGCAAAACGCTTTCTAAAAAAGCTCATTAAGTCTAACCCAACCTGCGATGTCAGTGTTATCAATACGGATAAAAATCCAGCCTATGGTCAGGCTATTAAAGAACTGAAGCAGGAAGGAAATCTGGCGGCTCATGTATGTCATCTGCAAATCAAATACCGCAATAACCGACTCGAAGCAGACCATGGGAAACTCAAGCGACTTATCAATCCAGCCAGAGGATTTCAATCTATGAAAACCGCCTATGCAACCATAAAGGGTTTTGAAATTATGCGAATGTTTAAAAAAGGACAGTTCAATAGATGGATGTACGGTACTCGTACGGAAGTATCATTTATTAATGAGCAATTTGGAATCTACAGCTGAGATCTATCCAGAAAATGCAATTTTATACAAGTTTTCATTTTTGCAACGGAGCCATAACTAATACTTTATTAGGATTGGAAAATGACACATTCATACTGTTATTCCCTTTAAGTCCACCATGTGGATAGACTCTAGTGTTCAACTACACGTAGCAGTGCTATTGTATACTGAAACTGAGCACTTTCTGGCACACCTAACATAATCAATTCGCCATGATTTAGTTTCTTCTCCTTTGTCAGCAAATCAAGCGTCGCATAGATAGAAGCACTGCCAATATTGCCTGTTCTGGTTAAACAAGTATAAAAAATATCCTCTGGCATATTAATTTTTTTATCCCGAATACCCTGTACTAGCTTTTCATAAAAATACATAGATGATATCAATAGGACTTGAACCCAGGATCAACGGATTAGGAGCCCGAAACCTTATCGTTGTAAAAAAGATTTTTCTGATATTTGGCTTTGAAGAGGACATTCCTTTTCCTTTTCTTTTATAATATTAAAACACCATGCCTTATCCATATATTCATCTACTATATTCTTTAAGCATGCCTCGTAGTTTTTAAGCCCTTCAGTCGTCTTAGGCCAAGATTCACGCTCGATTAAAGTTTTAGCCTTGTGATAATAAGGATTATCTTCATCTAGCTGTTCATTGATGTGCCAAAATACTTCGCCTGGTAATGTACTAGACTCTTTTTCTATAAATTTTTCTTCATCAATTTTTACCTCAACCTTAGGTACAAATGAGACACCAACATTAAAAAAGCGGTAAAGTAGATTAGTTTGTGGATTTCGAATAAGTCTGGACAGTTGCCTATCCTGAAGGTGAGTTATCTCATCGAACAAATTTTTGATGATAAATTTGTCTTTTAATTCGGCTGGTAATAATTGGGCTATATGCGCTAAATCAGCTTCCTGATTACTATGAATGATAATATAAGTTAAATTTGTACAACCAGTGAATGCCCGCTCTCCAATGCGCGTAACACTAGCCGGAATCTCTACCCTGGTTAAGTGCTGGCAATTATAAAATGCACCATCACCAATGGAAGTTACGCTGGCTGGAATCCTTAAAGTATACAAGCCGCAACCTTCAAATACACTATTTCCAATCGCAGTCACGCTAGCTGGAATCTCTACCTTGGTTAAGCTCTCACAATAAGAAAATGCACCATCACCAATGTAAGTCACACTCGCTGGAATCTTTAGGGTTTGCAGATTACACTCAGCAAATGCCCACTTACCAATGTAAGTCACACTCGCTGGAATCTCTACCTTGGTTAAGCTCTCACAATAACAAAATGCATTATCACCAATGGAAGTCACGCTAGCAGGAATCGTTAAAGTGTGTAGGTTGGTACAACTCTTAAATGTATGATTACCAATCACAGTCACGCTGGCCGGAATCTCTGCCCTGGTTAAGCTCTTACATTTATAAAATGCACCATCACCAATGGAAGTCACGCTCGCTGGAATTGTTAAGGTATGTAAGTTGATGCAACGGGCAAATGCACCATGACCAATGGAAGTTACACTTGCTGGAATCTCTACCCTGGTTAAGCTCTTACATTTATAAAATGCATCATTACCAATCGCAGTCACGCCTTTAGGAATCTCATAAGAGCCATCAGGTTGAATATCTTTATTATCAACTTTAAGGAGAGTTTGGCCGCTATCACTTAACTGCATATTTATTTTCTCATGATACTAATTTTAGCCGAAAATAGACTTCTAAGTTTTTTTATCGACTTATTTTAACATAAATTACCCAATATGGCAAAAAATTGAATAAAAATTTGCTTTCTAAAGAGGCGTTTTAAGCGATAAAAACTTAATAAATTTAACTAAATAAAAGAAATTTTATTGAATAGATACAAGAGGTTAATATGTGTTACAAAAAATAAAGTGGTTATATAATACTCTTAAAATGTTAGGCGTATGAAATTAAAAATCCAGTTGACTTTAAATAGGGCTCCGTTGCAAAAATGAAAACTTGTATAAAATTGCATTTTCTGGATAGATCTCAGCTGTAGATTCCAAATTGCTCATTAATAAATGATACTTCCGTACGAGTACCGTACATCCATCTATTGAACTGTCCTTTTTTAAACATTCGCATAATTTCAAAACCCTTTATGGTTGCATAGGCGGTTTTCATAGATTGAAATCCTCTGGCTGGATTGATAAGTCGCTTGAGTTTCCCATGGTCTGCTTCGAGTCGGTTATTGCGGTATTTGATTTGCAGATGACATACATGAGCCGCCAGATTTCCTTCCTGCTTCAGTTCTTTAATAGCCTGACCATAGGCTGGATTTTTATCCGTATTGATAACACTGACATCGCAGGTTGGGTTAGACTTAATGAGCTTTTTTAGAAAGCGTTTTGCAGCCTTTGTATTTCTTCGATGGGAAAGGTAAAAATCAATCGTATTGCCCCGTTCATCGATTGCACGATACAAGTATTTCCATTCGCCTTTGACTTTAACATACGTTTCATCAAGGTGCCAACGGCTGGCATAGCGTTGTTTATACCAATCTAATCGTTTTTTAAGTTTAGGCCCATAGTACTGAACCCAACGGTAAATACTAGTGTGATCAATGGATAATCCCCGATCCGCCATCATTTCTTCTAAATCCCTATAACTGATCCCGTATTTACAGTACCAGCGCACACATTGCAGGATTATTTCACCATGAAAGTGACGCCATTTAAATGCTGCAGGTTTCGTTGAGCGCAATTTGAAATCTCAGTTAATAATTTTAGATTCAAGTATAAACCATCGCTCATTTTTGCAACGGAGCCGCAATTTCTATAGTACTTATTTTTTCATTTCCATTTAAATTTATATAAATTTCATGTTTAAGCTGATTTTAACTTTAAACCTTCATCAACTTCATGGTCATTCTGTACATAGCTTAATTCTTTATGACCTCTTATTAAGGTATCTAATTTTTCTATTTCAGAATTAACACTGACTTCAATTGATTTCTGCTCAGCAAAAAAAGCATTGGATTGACGATAATAACTGACACCTTCTTTAACACCAACAACTGAAGCTAAACATACTGCAAAAGCGACAAAAGAGTAATTTAACAAGTCATTAACAGTTAATCCTGACTCCTCAAGGCTATTTCTATCCGAGGCATAATAATTTAAAGGTGCAAATGAAATTAATGCAGACATGATGGGTACAAAAGTATAAAAATTTCGTCCTTGCTGAATTGAACGTCTTATATCAAATACAAAGGGACAATGCGCTTTTACTTCTTTTATAAGCTCATCTCGTTGACATACAAACCATTCTGAATCAAAAACAGTTTGGATAATACCATCACCTTTTTCCTTATTAAATTTCTTTAATAGACAAGTTAATAGCGTTGTTCTTAATAAAAAATCTGCTTCTTTTTCATCAAGATCTGTTAATGCATCATTCTTCAAACAAGTGGATGGGTCTAAATATTGACGATAAATTATGTTACCAAGGCTATTTTCTTCCTCTGGAGCCAATTTAACTTCATCCTCCAGAAGCTTTTTTAGAGACGTATAAAAAACTCGCCGCTCATCTGAATCACCTAAATTGCATTTAAATTCAAGTTCGATAGTACTCTTTATCAAATATTTCTGCATTTGAGTTAACATTAGGGTAGCCTCAAAATTAAAGAAACTTATTGTATCATAATTTGTACTTTTTGTGTTAATTATGTACTCAAATGCTGTTTTATCAGCTAAAATATCTGAGTATGCCGGCCTTTATAGCTAGCCATACAGATAATCCATAAAGCAAGAATGTGCTCAGTGGGAACACTATCAAACAAGACAGGAGGCCCAGCAAGATATTTTAAATTACATTACAATGTTTTATAACAGCAATCGGTTACCTTCTTATTTAGAATATGAAAGTCCTAATCAATTTGAAAAACTAAATGAGGGTTTAATAAAGATTGCTTAACTGTGTTGTAAACATTTGCTTAACCACATCATTACGGCGGCGGATGATCACAATAATAAGTTAAGTTTTTTTGGTCTACCCATTTATAAATTGCAAAATCTGTTAAATCATTATTAATAAAATAGTCTTGTGAACTACTATTATTGACTTTTTTGAAAGTTACAGCAAAACCAGGTTTTAATATAATTTTCTGGGGGTGAACAGCTTCTATAGGTGTATTAGAATATCCAAAATATCCTGTATTTGTATTATAATATCCGTTGCTATTTATAGGAATTGTACCAGCTTTGCCTGTATAAGGATTAATATTACCTTTAGTAGACCAATTATCACTAATTGTATTATTAGGTGAGGTGCGAGTATAACTGTTAACCACTGTGCCATCTTGTTTAGTATATCCTTGTACAGTAACTTCCTTTCCAAATAGTGAAGGACAGTAATAAACTAAGCATACCAAAAATAATTTTTTTAAAAATTGATTTTTCATATTAAAAATTTTCAGTCCTTTGTTGAAGTATAGGTCAAAAAATTTTTATATAGATAATTCAAAAGGCTCTGTTGCAAATAAGAGTTGACTCAAAAAAATCTTAATTTTCGGCTAGATCTCAACTATAAATACCGAACTGTTCATTGATAAAGGCTACTTCATTTCGATTACCATACATCCACCGATTGAATTGTCCTTTTTTAAACATACAGATGATTTCAAAGCCTTTAATAGTGGCATAGTAGGTTCTCATCGATTGAAATCCAAGCGTAGAATTAATGAGCCGTTTAAGTTTGCCATGGTCAGATTGACCTTTCCCCTAAATTAGTACCACTTCTTCGATGAGCTTTATTAATTCTCACCCCACGATTTTTTATAAACTCATCTTTCAGCTGTTTATTAATAAATAGCGTTACATGTTCTTTTGTAAGACTTTCTGATAATTTTTCTAAGCTTTCCAAATCAGAAGTAGAATACTCGTAAAAATCAAGGTAAATATTTGTGTCAATGAATAAAGCCTTTTTTTGTAAGCCATAATACTTCCATGTTTAGTATATATGCTAAGTATAGATAAATATTAACTTACTAACTTTTTAAGATTGTAGTTAATGTACTGTAACTGAAAATATAATTTAAGATTTTTTATAAATACTTTTTTAATATTAATTGAAGATTTTCTACTACAAAGAAGAGTTCCTGAAAGAACAATTTCAGGACCTCCTTAATTACAGCAACACTTTTTTAACCTGCGCCCTTTTTATTTTTGCTAAGAGAACCTTTTTTAGTTAAAATATATTATTTTCAGGACATTATATAAATAAGTATGGCTAGAGAAGGTAAAGCAAAAGTTTTAACGGATGCGGAGTTTAGGCGGCTTTTAGCAGTGGCTAAAGATAGTACATTTACAATTCGTAATGTGGCGATGGTTTATTGCTCATTCGGTTTAGGACTACGAGCCAAAGAAATTGCCTCTTTAACTATTGCTGATGTAGCAGACAGTCATTACCGTTTATTAGATGAAATTTGCCTTAAGCGCGCCATGACCAAAGGTGAAAAGCAACGTTACGCTTACTTGAGTAATAAAAAATTACGAGAAGCTCTACAGGTCTATCTTCATCACTTAAAAAAAAATAACGTGGCTCGTCATAAGCCTTTCTTCCAAACACAACGGCGCAGCCGCTTTACACCCAATACATTACAAAAATGGTTTCGAAAACTGTATGACAAAGCAGGTATTTTAGGTGCAAGTTCTCACTCGGGACGACGAACCTTTATCACCAAACTGATTGAACAAGGTGTCGATATTAAAGCGGTATCAAGATTAGCAGGCCATGCTTCTATTGTTACAACCTCTATCTATGTCGATGATAACCCAGATAGGCTTAAGAGAATTGTGGCCAATTTAGCTTTAATCTAGAAATATGGGTTCAATAGCCATTTTTAATGGCTTCTAATAAACCATAATGGCCTCAATTAACACAACATAAATAAAAGAGATGATTTTTATGCGTTATTCAATTTACCTTACTAAGTTAGTTCCTTTAGCAGTAATGTTGTTAGGTGCAATTTTATTTTTTTATCCTTTACAATTAATCGTTCAAAAAAACATTGAGCCTTTGCGAAAACCAGGCGCTACAATCCCGCTTGCTTCTGGCTGGATTAAAGTAAAAAACTCTATTTTACCAACGATTAAATTTAATGAAGGGATCTTAGGTGGCCAGAGCGTAACAAGATTAGGAAATACCCTTTATCAAATTTCTAAATACATTCTTCCTATAGGTGTAGCAGTCACAATGATATTTAGTATTTTTCTAGTATTAGGATGGGAGTTGAAAAACTTGATTGAGAAAGGTTTTTATAAATCATTTAAAAACAAATGAAATAGCAAAATTATGTCGCCAATGAATGTGAGGCAATTTGAATTCATTTAATAAAGTAAAATATTTGGTCGCGGTAAAAATAGTTGGCCATTTTAGAAATGAACTTTAACCTATTTTTATTAAGAGTTTCGGATAGGAATGATGGAGTCATGATAGGTAGCTAAATAGTTAATGTGCTAAATTTAATGTTTATATCATACGCAAATGAGTCAAAACCACACTTCATACATTATCAAGCAAATTATAAAGCTAGTTAATTACTATCCCCGAATACCTCACAGGCTTATCCCCAGAATTTGTGAATAACTTGTTGCTGTCATGAAATAGTTAGATTAAATAAATACTAATAAGAATTATCTTTAACACTATTTTAAGCATAATAATCTTTATCTGTTGCTATCGAATCCCGGGTGTTTTGCCCAAACAGACCTTCACGGATATAAAGTACGAGCGGCAATGATTGAGCATCAGGCATATGCAAATTGACGCAAGGCGCAGCAAACAAAAAGTTACCGCCTATACGTCCTAACTGATAAGCGGCTAACCTTAGGCCTCACTAATTCAAGCAGCGCCTCCCAAGGCAATTGTTTTACTAAGCGCAAAAACCTATGATCGTCGGCAACCTTTAACAACCTCGCCTCTCCTGACCACTTGGCTAAACCCCAATATATCTAAACTCATGCTTCTTCTCTTTATAAAACACTTTACAACAAACCTAATAAAGTGCGTTGTTTTTAAGCCTGGATGATATATTCTGCGAAATCAAAATCAATACATACCCCTTACCCTCTTAACCCTGCTCGCCTATATCATTTAGCGACAGCAACTAAGCTGTTAGTCCTTCTCTTTTATAAAAAATGAAAATTAATTTCATTCAGGTTAAATTTTTTATTCACTTTTAACAGAGTCAAAGAAATTTAATAAAGGTAACAATTAGATAACATATAGATAACGATATGGATAACTTTAAGGTAACAAAAGGATAATATTAAAATAATTTATTTTTATCAATTTAAAGTCTTAATAGGTAACAAAGGGATAACGTAAGGATAACCACAAGATAACAATTAGATAACATTTAAATAACATAGGGGTAACATTAAGATAACAATCAAGTAACAAATAGGTAACGATTCATTATCAAAAACCAATTCGTAAATTAAATTAACAGACTATAAAATTCTAAAAAATTGAAAATAAATAATAACTTGCAGTTGATGTTTTTCTCTTATTTGTCATAATAATATAAACCACATATAAAAACGGAAAATGAAATGTCATCAATAATAAAGGAGAATGTGTTATCCCAACCAAAAATGTCAATCGCTCACGCGGCTAACTTTCTCAATATATCGGGACAAGCTGTTCACAAACAATTAAAATTAAAAAACATTAGTTGCTCGAGATTAGGTAACAAAATGTACCTAACTTATGCGCAAGCTAAGCAACTATTTAATATTAAATTTAATCACAAGGTTATAGTAGGGCAAATTGTAAAAGGGGGCACGGGAAAAACAACTAGTATCGCAAATGTAGCTAGTTGTGCTAATACCTACGGAGCTAAAGTATTAATAATAGATGCAGATCCACAAGGTAATTTAACAGATGCTTGTGGTATCGATGCTGAGGATAAGCCTGTATTAGTAGACGTTCTCACAGAAAATATAAAGATTACTGATGCAATAGTAACTGTTACTGAAGGTATAGATTTACTTCCTAGCCGCATAGAAAACGTAATTTTAGATAACGTTATCGTAAATGAAAGGATGCCCCTCGATCATCTTTATCGAGATATGTTAGCTCCAATCGCGAATAACTATGATTTTATCTTTATAGATTGTCCTCCAACTATGGGACAGGCAGTAACAGCTGCAAGTTTGTATGCAGACATTATACTAGCACCTTTAAATCCAGATAAATTTAGTGCTAAGGGTTTAAAAATACTAAAACATGAAATAGATACACTTAATAAAAGATTTAAAACAAAAGTTGCCTATAAAGTTTTTCTTAATAAATTTAGTAGTAAAACTATTTTATCTGAAAAAGCAATTGTTTCTTTGATTAATGATCCTGATCTAGAAGGACGTATATTAGAAACGACTGTTCAATTCTCACAAGAGATACCCAATATCACTGATAACAATAAAAATCTATTTAGCTCTCTTAAAAACAATAGCCCTATCAGAGATGATTTTGATCGGCTAACACGAGAGTTACTTGGGATAACACTGTCTCAGGTTAACAAAATAACGGATGATACTTTCGCAAAGGAAACGAGCGAAGCTGTAGCCTGAAAAGGAGAGGTAATAAATGCCACAATTATCCGAATTAATTGAAAAAAGAAAATTCGTTAAGAAAGAATATCGGCCCTGGGATCTCTCCGGCACGGGCACTGTTGATAGCAAAAAATTGGACTCTGAGCAAAAAGCTGAAAATAATGTAGTTGCTGATAGCAAAATAGTAAAAGCACCTAAAGATATTGAATCTGAATTTAATAATTCGATTGATACTAACCTTCCTGTAATAGAAGGGCACCCTAAAAGTAATGTAATAGATAACGTAAAAGGTAACATTTTAGGTAACGATATAGATAACAATAAGGTAACATACGAGCAACAATTAGATAACAAAAAGGTAACACTAAAAAAACATATAGGTAACAATGAAGTAACAAATGAGCAACAACTAGATAACAAAATAAATAACGTTTTAGATAACAATTTAGGTAACGTAGGGACTATAAATAATCTGGTCGATAATATTAAAAGACTATCCGGAATTCAAAAAATTATATTTTCTTATGTTATTAATGTTTGCTCTGCTAGAGGCACACTAGACACGGGAAATATCTTATCTTCAGATTTAGCAATATCTGCAAACTGCTCTACTGGAAGTATAAAAACCTCTTTAATTAGGCTTATAGAAAAGGGATTACTTTTTAGACTACAAGGTAAATCATCTAGAGGGGGTTATATAGTACTTGGTATCACTAAAGAGACTCAAGCTGCATCAATACAAGCACAACAAGCTATATTCAATCCGTTAAAATTACACGCTTATACAGATAACGTAATCGGTAACAAATCAGGTAACACCCATTATATAAGTAGTAGTAATAAAAATAATATTATTACTACTTTACCAGATGAATGGAAAAAAATTAATTATGAAGAACTTTCACATATTGGATTTTCTGAGACTCAAATCAGACAACTCTATGACAGTAATGCAACAGAAGCTCAAATAGTTCAAGATTCAATAAACAAATTTTCTTATAGCCTTAATTACAATGAGAAAACAAAAGCCTACACTGATCCTCTAAATGTATTAATGGGTATCCTTAGAAAAGGACAAAGGTGGATAGAACCAAATTATATCCCCCCAAAAGAATTAGCGTTACAACAGCTACTAGAAGAAGCACGTGCTAAAAAAGAGAGAGAAGAATTGATGATAAAAGAATTAGTTGATCTTGAATTCCCTAATTGGCGGCGAAACTTAACTGAAAAAGAGTATGATGAAATAGTACCTGAAAATGTAAGAAGCACTAATATTTCCGGAGCCATCCAATCATCTTTAAGAAATTATTTTATAGAGAAAGTAATTTTAACTAAGCTTGATAAATGAAAATTGTTTGATATGTATATATGCTAGGAGAAATAGAGCAAAAAATTAAGAGATATATTATGCAATCTAGCCTTACCATGACTTTATTTCATTGATTAATAAGGAAAAATTTATCCATCACTGTAATTAACTAGCTATTAATTTAAAGATAACATGCAGGCGATAACATATAAAACTAAAATTTTGTAATTTAGGTTAAATTGAATATGAACAGCTTTTCTCTAGTTGTTGAAAAGTATATTTAAGAAAATTAAAAATTTTTTGATAAATACCATTATTATTGATTCTCTAGGACCAGCTACATTTAAAACCTTTATATCATTCTGCTTAATAAACTCCTGTATATTAAATAAGTTTTCTTCCTCAGATTGTGAAATATCGATGATAAGATATGGTTTTTCCTGTACTGAAGCTTCATTGATTGTAAATGCAGTACCACTATCTTTATTGGCAGGCGCGCGCAAGCCAGTTAGGATTTGATGCGAAAGCCTTTATAGAGCGGCGAGATAAACAACCTGCTCATTCGTTTCTTTCCGACATCAAAGAGAAACTACTTGTTTTAGTGAGTAAGCTTAAACGAGAGGCCAAACCCTCAGCGCTAGAGGCCGCTTTAAGCTGCGTACAAGTTGCCACCGAAACGTTAAGTCAGCGAACCGCCATTTTTTCAGAAAGGGAACTATTAACGGAAGCGATGAAGCATAGCCTGATTTATCCTGAACGCGTGTCACAACAAGCTATTATTCAGGCGATTGACCATGAAATAAAATGCCAATCATTTTATGAAGCAAGATGTAACGACCGTGGGGAGCGATTGCTAACCACCCCTTGGTTGTTGACCTTAGAAGCAGAAACCATAGAACGAATTGAGCGCAACAAAGGGGCCGTTCCTGCTCTAGCTTCCCTTCAAACGGTCAACGCCTTTCAAAAAGAACACGCACCTTGCCTGCCTTATCCCATGACACGCTCACAAAAGAAGCGATGAGTGCGCTACTCACAAGCAAAGACCGCTATACAGCAATTCAAGGGTATGCAGGCGTTGCCAAGACCTCCATGCTCGCGGAAGCGGCGTTATTAATTAATGCGCAAGGTTATGAGATGCGAGGGGTGACAGTGGCAAGCTCTGCCGCGTTTGAATTGCAAGAAAAAGCAGGCATTAAAACAGATGTCTTTCCACTGGTGCATCAAGAACTAAAAGCTGCTCCCACGGCGTCGTTATCTAAAACGCTCTTTATTGTCGATGAAGCCTCCATGCTCTCTTCTCATCAAGGCCACGAGCTTATTAAGCACATTGAACGCACCGGCGCAAGGCTTCTATTGGTTGGAGATACGGCACAATTGCCCAGTGTGAATGCAGGGCGGCTCTTTGGACTTACGCAAGAGTATGGGATTAAAACGACAGTCATGGATGAAATAGTACGGCAAAAAAATGAAACACTTAAAGAGGCGGTGATGGCAGCAACCCAAGGGCAGGTGAGCGCGGCAATCGATAAGCTTGATGTGAAAGCGTTGGCAACACATGATGAACGGGTTGCTTGGATTGCGAATCATTGGCTTGCTTTAACGCCGATAAAACGTGAGAAAACATTATTGTTTGCGCCAACACATGCCAATCGCGAGTCCATCACCCAGTTGCTTCGCCAGGGGTTAAAGCAGGAGGGTACCTTAGAGGGTAAGCCTTACAATCAAACAATTCTTAAAGCGAAAGCGATGGAGCCCATACAGCAGCGTTTTGTTGCCTATTTTCAGAAAAACGATACGCTACGTTTTAATCAGGATTTTAAAAAAAATAAGATTAAAGCAGGTCACTATTATACGGTTGGTGAAATCAGCAAAAAAAATCGCGACAACAATGTCTTGCCCTTGATAGATGAGCAAGGGAAATTAATTAAATTTAATTTACGAGAGTTACCCCAGTATAAAACACACACAGCCCCTTTTGAACGGCCCCTTGAAGTGTATGAACCCAAAAAGTTAGAGCTGTTACCCAATGATAAGGTGATGTGGACTCGTAATTTTAAATCAGATGCCATTCGCAATGGTCAATGTGCGACGCTAAAAGATATTAAAGAAGATATCTTTTATTTTATCACTAAGGAAGGGCAGCAATTAGCCCTTGAAAAATCACATCCTGCGTTAAACCATCTTGATTACAGTTACGTGCTGACTAACTACAAAGTTCAAGGAAAAGATGCACCCTTTGGTGTTGGTTTAATGGAATCGGTTCATCGATTTGGCAGCACGCTTAATAATTTTTATGTCCAGATTTCAAGAGCGGTTCACGGGATGACTTTAGTCACCGACAACAAAGAAAAACTCATTAACGCGATAAGACAAAATACCACTGAAAAACCAGCAGCACTTGATATGACCACGAGCACGCAATTAATGCGCCATGAACAAGGGTTTCATGACAAGAATGAGCATTCTCTGCAAGCCGTTATTACTAAAAAAATTGAACTGGAATCGTTGGAATTAACCGATTGCAAGCGTTCAGCGATGAATCATGATTCACTTTTAATTAAAAGAGAAGTAAGTGACATAAGTAAGGATTTTAGTAAAGAATTAGAACTATAAATGAGGGGATTTTCCATGGCGCGTTTAACGATTTCATTGCCTGATAAGGTGCATAGCCGCCTATCAGCACTAGCAATTAAAAATAATGAATCCCTATCCAATATTATCAATCAATTAGTTCAAGTTGGACTCTATCATTTTTTTAGTGAAGAAGGGCATTCTAAAGAAACAAATGCCATCGAAAAATATTGCCATCAACTTATTATTCAGATGAATGCCCTAATTAAAAATATGTCTGTTGAATTGTTAAAGTTAAATCGAGACGATTTAGAGAAATTACAGCTTGCAGCCGCTAACAAATACCGTGAGCTTAAATCTAGTTCTTATGAAAATCACTCGTAACACGTCATTTTATGGTGAAGCCGTGGTGAAATTTCTGGTGAAGATAAAAAAGCGACGCGCTAAAAGCTATACAGGGTAGGGAAGTAGCCGTTTTTTTGCTTCACCAGATACTTCACCAGGTGTTCACCGTGGTTTTAGGTGAAATTGTTAATTAAAAATTTAAGAAGTACTTATGGGTAAAGGCATTTCGGGGCATAGGTTAACCATGCGAAAGGTGTGCTGGCTATGCAATAGCCCTCTTAATATTCTTCTAGATTTTTTGCTCGTTTTATTTAGGCTAACTTAATTTAAAATTTACAGCGCAAGCCAATTGCGCGTTTGTGATTGATTAATATTAAAATGCCTATAGCTATTATTTTTTAGTGTAAGGTTATAGGTAATTTGTTAAAATTACTTATAGTAAAAATAATAATTTTCTTATGTATATTTTTTTAGATGAGTCAGGGGATTTAGGATTTAATTTTGAAAAAAATAATTCAAAATATTTTTGTATCACTTTACTTGTCTGCCATGATTCAAATACTTTCTTTTCATTTAAAACAGCGATTAGAAGAACATTGGTTGAGAAGCTAAACCAGAAAAAAACTAAAAATAAAATTTCAGAATTAAAAGGTTCTAACACTACCGCTGCTATTAAACAATATTTTTATCGACAACTAGAAAAATTTTCTCATCAAAATTGGGGTATTTATAGTATTGTTGTTGATAAAGTTCATTTATATTCTCAGGTTAATGATGTAATTGAGCCGCATCGATTATATAATTTACTTTGTCATGAAATCATTGATAGGGTGGACTTTTCTTTTTCAGATAAACATATCCAACTTATCGTTGATAAGTGCAAAGGTAAGCGCGAAAGGTCAGTATTTGATTGCTTTCTTAGAACTAGTCTTGAATCTAAATTACCCCTTAATGTGTCTTTTAATATATTACATGAGCTATCACATAATAATTTTGGACTTCAGGCCGTTGATTTATTTTGTTATGGCATCGTTCGTAAACATGCGTTAAATGATTTAGGCTGGTATGAAGCATTTTCAAGTAGGATTATTGAGGAAGTTAGATGGCAACCGAAACTGAAATAAAAAAAGACGGCGCCCGCTATGTCTTTTTCCTCCAACTCATATCCCGCGATTGCGGGGAGCATTGAAGGCACATAACTAGGTTTTACCCGTCTTAATTATATTATAACAAAAATATAGAAATAATCACAGTATCATTGCCTAAATTTTATACTCAAGTAATTTGTTATTAAGTCTGGTTATCACAGTAATCAGACTTAGAATAAATTTTTATTAGGCGGATTCAACAAGCTAATGCAACCACCTTTTCTTCATCAGCTGTCTGCGGTAAAAATAACATAGCTGGTGATTTAAAGCCTAATGTTTTTCTAGGTCTGTCATTCAATTTTTCCATAATTGCTTTTAAGTGTTCATCAGTTATGGATTCAAAGCTTGCGCCTTTTTTTAAGTATTGTCGTACCAATCCATTGGTATTTTCATTAAGTCCACGTTCCCAAGATGAATAAGGATGAGCGAAGAAAAAATCGGAATTTAACTGCTCGGTTATCTTCTCATGATAAGCAAATTCAGAGCCGTTATCAGCTGTAATGGATAAAACCGAGTTGGTATATGGTTTTAAAGCATCTATCGTGGCTAAGCTTACGTTTTCAGCGGTTTTCTGGTTAACCTTTTTAAGGATAGTAAACTTAGTCTTTCGTTCAACGATTGAAACGACAGCATGCTTACGATTCTTGCCAATAAGGGTATCAATCTCCCAATCACCAATTCGCGCTTTTTCATCAACGATTTTAGGTCTTTCATCAATGAATCGCCTGTTTCTAATTGGCCCTTGACGTTTAGGGCCACCATAGCGCTTACGATACTTCTTTTGTTGATGCCTTAAGTGTTTAAATAAGCTACCGCCGTGCTTTTTATCCGTTAAAATAAACTGATAAATCCACTCATGACTTAAGCTAAATAACTGCTTGCGTTTAGCATAGCCGCTAATTTGTTCAGGACTCCAGTCCTGGCTTATCTTTTCCCTAATAAACTGCTTAATCTCCTCATTGACTTTGATGTACTTGGGCTTATCTCGTTGCCTATCATCCGCATACTTCTGCGCGTAATTTGCCTTATAGGTCCAATATCCTAAGCGCGTGCGAATAAAGGTTAGATTACGATTAAGCTCCCTACTAATCGTTGACTTATGGACCCCTAGCTCATCGGCTATTTGTTGCTGCGTATAACCTGCATGCACAAACGCTTGAATTTTACACCGCTTGAGATAATCCAAATGCTTGTAACTCATTTACAACTCCTGTACTAAAACAGCAGGAAGTTTACTCTCTTATCCTGCCTCTTTTATATACAAAAGTTGCACTAATCTGTTGAATCCAAGTTAGGCGGTAATGCCCTTATTCTATGACCTTAAGATATTATCAATTCCACAATATTTAAACGCTTTATTCTAAATCAACTTCGAATTTATAATTCTAAAATTAAGGTAAGTCAGAATACTCCCGCCCAAGGCTCTGCGTCATGCTCTTTTGGGCGACCGCAAACCCATTTGCTAGCCATTGAAGAAGCCATTAGTCATCATTGCACTACTGCTTGGGGCAAGCTTCGCAAACAAGAATTGGTTGTTCATTACCTGTCTGTCTTTCCCCGCACCAATCGCTTTGATGAGCAGCTTAAGGCTTATTCTAGGTCCATTAGTTTTCGCCTAATTAATCCAACCGATGATATAAGACAATTAACGGCATTTGCTAAACAAGCATTAAAGCGCCTTTACAAAGAAGGTATTGCCTACCAGAAAAGTGGTATTATGCTCGCTGAACTTACGCCTAAGTCACCTGTACAAATGGATTTATTTAATCAACCTTCGGATACCGCACTGGTTAAATCTGAAAAACTCATGACGCTCATAGAGTCTATTCATAAACGATATGGCGCACGTTCAATTCGGCTTGCCGCCGAAGGGTTTCAAAAGCAATGGACGATGAAGCGAGAGATGAAAAGCCCCTGCTATACCACGCGCTGGACTGAATTACCTGTCGCTAAAGCATAATAAGGCAAGATTAATACTATTTAGCACATTATTTTTTTTAGTTAAGTATATATTCCACCCTCAGCATTTAAGCCACATTCTCAACGCCAATTACCTAATCTAAAACTGTTCTATTTACATTATATTGTTATTGGTTTGTTCATCAATGTCGTTGAATTTGGAGTGCTTATTTAACTAATCAACAAGTTAGAGGCCATACCCTTTTTTTGCTTTTAGGAATATTCCTTTTTATTTATCTGCATGTCTGAATTAATAACAGCATCATCAAGATTTTCCTGGCTTACTGGACTGAAAAAACTAAAAGAATAGGTACTATTAGCCTCAACCTTTTCTTCTAAACTATCGTTTCCAAAGCTATCATCATCACTTGAAGTATCAGCATGATGGTATTTTTCAGATTCTTTAAAAAATAAAGTAGGATTAGATAAAGAGAAATCTTGCTCAAAATTTTTTAGGTTTTCTGTTAATAATTTCCACTGCTCATGCCGCGATTTCAAATGAGCGATAAGGGCTTCTACAGAATAATCTTCTGGCTCATCTGGGGAGGAAAGCATAGCTAAAATAGTTTCCCTGCTCGGCTCATCCTCTGTGTACGCTAAGCATTTTTCCAACATTATTCTTTTGTGAATTGAAAAAGAAGATGTTATGGTATTTCTAATAATTGATTCAAATACTTCAAAAGGAGTATCTGCAATTAATTTAATCATTGCAAACTTTTCATTCTGAAAATTTTTAGAAGCTACAAAATGCTTTGATAAAATATCTTCACTAACACCTTCGTAATTTTCTTCTACATAATAAGGAATTTTTTTTAAAGTCAATAATTCTAATGGTTTTTTTAGCATTTCAAAATCAAGTGCCTCAGCCATATCTAAACCAAACGCTAACAATTTATTATCGCTCTCTGCTAAGCCATAATTCCCTGAATGAGTATCGGTCTGACCTATAAAATACCAGATAATGAATACAGAGATGAGGCCTTTAACTCGTAATGCATCTTGATCAGATAAACCATCACATCCTTCAACAAAATTTTTTATTTTTCGACTAGAAACAAAAAATTGATTATTGTCTTGGACAATTTCCATGTCTAAACCATAACCCATTAAATATTGAAATATCTTTGCGCAAGCTAATTCAACTTGGGCTGCATATTCACTACGGCGATATAATATAAAGAATTCATTATCAAAAAGAGGATGATCGTCAATAAAATGATTAGGCAAGGCTGTGTAACCATAATTAAGGCCCTGTTCAGGGGAACCAAATTTAAGCTGAACGTCTTTAAAATCTGTAATAAATTTATATTTCATAGTTAATTAATAGCTAAAAAACGTCAATTATATACTATTTGAATTTTTTTAAAACTTAATTTAGCCGATTGAGAATTCTAATTAGCTTTTACAAAAAGTTGTTAAGAATCTTATGAAGTATGCTATAGACCATCTGTGGAAATACGTGGTTTCGCTGATCTTCGAGTACGTAATTAAGTTTTTTTACGTAGAAGTAGAAAGCCTATATACTTTTTTAGCAAAAGTTGGAAGTGCATCCATTAAGTCTGATTAATTTTATTATTAGACCTTTCTCGACTTGAAAGTACACTTATTTAGGTGTATTATTTAAAATAAAACGAGTTAGTTGTGATTACCGACGTTCTAATAACAAAGCAGGCGCTTAAAGATTTAAAGCGTGCGCCTAAACATTTACAAGAAAAATTTCGAGCATGGCTAGTAGCGATTAATAAAATAGGCCTTACAGAAACAAGAAAGAGCCCTGGTTGGCATGATGAGCCATTAAAGGGTGACCGGGCAGGCCAACGTTCAATCCGGCTAAATAAACAATGGCGTGCAATTTATATTCTTAAGAAAGATGGCACAATCGAATTTATCGAGGTAATGGAGGTAACACCACATGACTACTAAAAGATCTCAAGCCGTTGATGCACTTGTGGCAACACAAGATATTTGGGAGGCCATGACCTTTGGTGGACTTATTCGCTCTTTACGCTTGAGTGATGAAATGACGCAAGTTGAGTTAGCTAAAAAAATTGGGGTTTCAAAACAATTTTTAAGTGATGTTGAGCATAATAGAAAAGACATTGGGATCAGCTTTGCTAAGAAAATTTCTGATGCCTTAGGGTATTCAATTGAACCTTTATTAGAATTATTAATTCGAGATCAATTAAGAAGTCAGCATTTAAATTATATAGTAGAGTTGAGAAAGGCATGTTAACCACTTGTTAATCGGGTCTAATAATAAATAGTTAAAAATACCTTGAATATCTATCTTCTAGTAGATAGAATAGTGTTTATGAAAATTACAACCATGCAAGAAAAAATATTAAATGCTGCTGAGAACTTGATTCAAACGATGGGTTATAACGCGTTTAGTTACAAAGATATCGCCCATGCAGTAGGTATTAAAACCTCTAGCATTCATTATTATTATCCTGCCAAAGAGGATTTAGCTACTGCAGTAATTGAATGGCATTTGGAGCGGGTAAGTGTCTTGCTGGACGAATTAAACGCTAACAATAATTTGTCCCTGCAAGCAAAGTTATTGAGCTTGGTAGACATAGTTATCTCATTGACTATAAGTAATGATTTAAAAATGTGCTTAGGAGGTATGCTGGCATCAGATGTAATTTCATTGCCTGAGAAGGTGAAAAAGAAAGTATGTATTTTTTTTGACACATTAGAGCGGTGGATAAGAGAAACACTTAGTAAGGAAAAAAAAGCTAATAGCTCATGGAGGAATCTTTATACGGTCAATGATTTGGCGAAATATTTGATTGTACAACTAGAGGGTGGGTTACTTATGACGCGCTTATACAAGGATTTTTCTTATATAGAAACGGTAAAGAATTTTATAAAAATAACTCTTTAATTTTTTTAACTAATTAATCTATCTATGGGTAGATAGATTAGCAAATTGGAATACTTATGAAACAAAAAATTTTATTAACGACATGTCTTTTAACGTTGGGATTGATAAATTCTAATTATGCAGGTGAAATGATGACGAATTCAAAAAAGATTAAAAAAGCAACTTTTATAAAACTATTAAGTAAACCAGAAGCTCAATCACAGCTAGAGCAATTCTTGCAAAAAGGGGCGCTACTCGTTCGGCAGACAGAGCCTGGTACACCGCTGTGGTTTGGCTTAAAGGATGGTAATAGTTTGGCTATTTTTGATGTCTTCTTTGATGACAAAGGTAAGGAGCAACATTTTTTAGGGCAGGTGGCTCATGCTTTAAAAGAAAATGCTAACGCGTTAGTACAAGGTGGTTGGGAAAAAGGTGTGTTACAAAATGTGAATCATTTTGACATTATTGCTGCAAATCATTTCTCAACGGCTCAAGTTTTAAAGACAAAGGAAGTGTCCTTTATTATCTTCAAGGCAAAGCCAAGCAAAAGCCAAGCGGTTGAAGCTTTCTTAAAAGAAGCAGCCCTGCTTGTGTCTGAAACAGAGCCTAGCACTTATTTCTGGCTGGCTTTGAAAGCTAATGAAGATACGTATGTAGTATTTGATGCTTTCCCAAGTCAAAGTGCTCAAAAAGCACATTTTTCAGGGCAAGTAGCTGCCAAACTTCAAAACAGTGCTGGTGAATTGATCGTAGATGGCTGGGAAAATGGTGTTTTGGCTAACGTACATAATTTTGAAGTTATAGCTGTTTCTTAATACTGAGCTACATTTTTCGGAGTCTTTTAAGTAAGTCTGATTATCACGGTAATCAGACTTAGCGCAAAAATTTACGAGGCGGATTAGTTCATTAATACCCTACTTCAAGCGATTAACATGCCTTTCTCAACTCTACTATATAATTTAAATGCTGACTTCTTAATTGATCCCGAATTAATAATTCTAATAAAGGCTCAATTGAATAACCTAAGGCATCAGAAATTTTCTTAGCAAAGCTGATCCCAATGTCTTTTCTATTATGCTCAACATCACTTAAAAATTGTTTTGAAACCCCAATTTTTTTAGCTAACTCAACTTGCGTCATTTCATCACTCAAGCGTAAAGAGCGAATAAGTCCACCAAAGGTCATGGCCTCCCAAATATCTTGTGTTGCCACAAGTGCATCAACGGCTTGAGATCTTTTAGTAGTCATGTGGTGTTACCTCCATTACCTCGATAAATTCGATTGTGCCATCTTTCTTAAGAATATAAATTGCACGCCATTGTTTATTTAGCCGGATTGAACGTTGGCCTGCCCGGTCACCCTTTAATGGCTCATCATGCCAACCAGGGCTCTTTCTTGTTTCTGTAAGGCCTATTTTATTAATCGCTACTAGCCATGCTCGAAATTTTTCTTGTAAATGTTTAGGCGCACGCTTTAAATCTTTAAGCGCCTGCTTTGTTATTAGAACGTCGGTAATCACAACTAACTCGTTTTATTTTAAATAATACACCTAAATAAGTGTACTTTCAAGTTTGGTTAGGCATAATAATAAAATTTATTAGGCTTAAGATTGAATTTTAAGTGCGGGAATGCAGCTTTTAAAGTCAATATTTCTTAATATCTTCTAAGCTCTTATTTAATAACTAATAATTATTTTATATCCTCAAAGTCTTTATCGCTGCAAATCACTTATGCATTTTTTAACCTTAAGTTTTACGATAGCCAATATTAACGTTAATTTAATTTTTTCTTAATAATAATCTAGTAAAATCATTATAATTTAATCAATTTGTATATTTTATGAGAGTTCCAGTTGAAATTTCCGGAGAGATTCCCCAACAAAGTCCTGATTTACAAGAGAACCAATCGAAACTTTTAGTCAATTTTAATGAAGAGCTGCCCAATGGAAAAGTATCAAAAAAGGAAATACGCACGCCTATTAAACGACAAAAGGGTATGACTTGTACACTATATGCAATGAGAAGAATAGCTTTTTTCAATAGCTTAGCAGATAGTAAATCTATTCAAGCTTATACAGAGTTAAAAAAAGCTTTGTCTGACTTTAAAATGACAGAAACTTGTTTTAAACATTTAATTCATACAGCAAATAAAATAATAAAAGATTTTGATCTTAACCTTGAAAAAGCCTTAATTAAAAATTTAAGTTTTATGCATTCCTACTCAAAAGCAGGAAGTATGTATAGGTTTAATTTATCGCCTATCGAATTCTATAATCAGCTAGATTTATTTCCAAAGTGGGTAATTCTCTATAGTATTTTAATTCAAAGAATATTAGCTCCTCTATTTAGTTTACAACAAACAGATTGGCATCCCAGTAAAGGAATGGATGCGCTTCGTGATTCGTTAAGTAAAAAAGGGGCTCACTTTTTTATGGGAAAATATGGGACATGGTGTTATAACAAACCGCCGAAAGAATATAAGGATCTATGCACCTCAACTCGGAAAGTATTATATTTTGATAAAGACAGTTATCAAGCTGATGAAGCTATGTTCACACATGGAATTATTGTTGATCAAATTAAAAATATAAATGGTAAAAATATGGTCTTTTATAGAGATCCAAACTATCCATCTTCTCCAGGTAAAAAAGAAAAGGTATTTATGCTAAGTTATGAAACCTTTGTAAAAAGGCTAACAGACTTTCGGGGTTTAAATTTCCAATCAAATGAATGCTCTTCAGAAGAAAAATTTGGATTAGTAAGCTGTATTCCAGAAAAAATATATAGTATTCGTTAACTTTGAATATGTTATTTTTGCCTCAAACAAAGAATAAAGAAAGTGCGGTTGCATTAGCTTGTTGAATCTGCACCTGAACTCAACAGATTAGGTCTGATTAGCCCAGTTATCAGACTTAAAAGGTAAAATTTAATATTGATTTTAGTATTGTTAATATCCTTCTCCCGAGGGTTTAAAATTATTATCTTAAATAATTTTATTTTGGAGCATAGTTTTTTGATTTGGGCATACTTAATGGAAGGTATCCATATTGATCTTCTATTCTAGAATTACCTGCTTTTATACTTTTATGTAGTGGCAACACAATATTCAAAAAAAATGAAGGGTTTGTATATTCCGGGTTTAACTCTGTCTTGGCATTTTGGGCTTAGTTTATGAGGCTCTTAAAAGAAGAATATTAAAGTAGTCATAATGTAAGTCCTTGTACTCTTTGATTTAATTTCAAGATATCTTCAACCATTGACCTTAAATCATAGTTTTTACCTCGAACTATATACTTTATCTGGTTCTCATCGAAAATAATTTCTCTTAAATAATTTTCTTTATTTATTTTCTCTCTCCGTTCATCCAAACTAGAAGAATGAGCAAAGCCTAGAGTAGATACGTCCGAGAAGTAAGCAGTATTAATCAATCTCTCATCGAAGTGTTCAATATGATCCCTAAGCTCTCGGTCATTTTCATTAAAAGAAAGCAAACCCTTACGTAGCATTTTTAAGTGTTCTTTGATTTTATCTTTTTCATCATCTGAGCCAGGAAATTTGTTTTTACCTTTAAATCCATCCCCTTTCCAATAAAATAATTTAGAAATATTTGCATGACTTACAATACAAGAATGAATGTTTCTAAAAAATCTATGTTTTTCTTTAGCTGTCCGTAGAACATAATCCTGTATCTCCTCAAAACTAGATAATTCAGTCGGTGAGTTTTTAAATATTTTAATATATGCTCTTAAATTATCCTTCGAGCTCTCAAATGCATCAATTGCCATCGTACACTGCAGTTCAAATTCCATATTTATAACTAGGATAAGATTTCCAAAATTATGTGCTGGCAAGATTGACTTCCTTCATAACTTATATATTTATATAGCTTAGTATTTTCTATACCAATCATCTTTTCAAATACTTGATTTAGTAACTTTGAAGAGTTCTTTTTGTCCATATATGGGTTTCTTCCAAAACTTGTTTTTGATACAAAATTCAAGAATATTATTGAAATTTTTAGCAAATATTAAAAAATGAAACAGTTTAGAGTGATTATAGTAATTAAGTCGTCTATTAAGAGAATGATTACTATTTAAATAAAACTAAAATTTAAAAGAAGAGATAAATTCTAAATTTTAGATAACGAGATGAGCGCTTCTACTCTAATAAGCATATTAACAGTTGATATTTATGCTAGATTATTTATAGAGCATAGGCTAATTAAAAATTATATATGAGCGAATGTTGGTACCTAAGGATTTAAAAGGAGATGAATTAGAGGATATATTTCAGCTGCTCAGCTTAGAAAACTTAAAGGGAGTTATTTAGTGAATAATTATTCTATTCTTATCTGCAACATACTTAGAGTAGAGTTATTAAAACCTAAGTTTGCTCCTTGCTACACGGAACCATTATCAAATACATTTAATTATATTAAAAATAAAATTGACCATAAAGTTGCCATTGATTTTCATAATTTCGAAATCCAGATTTCCATATCGACAGACAAACCAGTTTCTTTTAATGATTTACGCGATGAGTTTCTATGCCTACATGAATTATTTATGCTATTACTTGGATACTTCCCTGATATCAAAGAAATAAATATTTTTGGTGAAAATGAAAGTAACAATGATTATCTGAAAGAAAAATCCCAAAAATTGCATGAAGATTTACTTAGCTGTTATTACTCTTATAATGATATAAAAAAAAATTGTACCTGTCTGATAGATATAGCCACTTTCGATTATAAACACACTATCCTAAAATGGATTTCTTATAGGCATAAGTATAATTTACAGCATAGACTTTATTTATATACCACTTCTGCCATAGAGTTTTTAATTGACCTAAGATTGGCATTGCTTAGCCAAGTTTTTGAGCCTATGTTTCAGGTATTCTGTCAAAGGAAAAAACCAAAAATATTTAAGAATATATTACAGGAAATAATATTAATAAAGGGAACTCATATTTTTGAAAAAGAGATCAATAACAAGAAACTTGTCCCAATTATCGATAAAATAAAATCTAATAGAAATCAATTATTTCATGTTAATAAAATGAAAAATATACCTACTGGTGCTGAATGTTTATGTCTTTTTCATAAGCTCAACCTTTTATATAGACATTCACTCTTATATCACTTAGAAATAAATTTTGAAGATTATTCATTTAATTTTAAAAATTTAATTAAGCTTATAGAAGCCAGTTTTAAAGAATGTTCATAAATTCTATTCTAAATTATTTTAGTGAACTTTGATTTGCGTACAGTGATTACGAACCACTTTAGGGATAATTGATGGCTCTTTGCTATTTTAAAGCAATATTCAGTAACCTATCCTTTTATAAACACTACACGCTAGATTTTCTACCTAGAGGTAATATATTAATTCAAACAAATGTTATGTATTTTTAAATAAATGGATTAAGCACTGATGTTTTATAATAAATCTACTTGATATAATTTTGACTGATCGTCATAATCAAGTCTTTTTAAATATAAGAGATAGATTTTAAAAAATACTATCTCTAGAATAATTTTCACATTGTCTTCATTATGATTCCACCAGAAAAAATTAAAATTTCTCATTGGGTAGTTATGGGCGATAGCCTCTCTGATATCGGATGTACCGCCAGACGTTATCTTTTAGGAATCATACCGTTAGCTTCTTTTTGTATTTTAACTAAATCACCCAACGGACGATTTACTGATGGTTTTACTTGGTCTGAATATTTTATTAGTTCAATTTTATATGATAGTGAGTTAACCCAGCCTCGTGTTTCTCCATTATTATCAAGAGCTATAGAATTTAAGCCTAACTTAGATAAAATGATTCCCGAAGCTGAAAAAATCTCACCATTAATTAATAGCAACAATCATAACTCTATTACAATTAGTACACAATTTGATGATTACCCTTATTTAAACTATCAAGGTTACGAAGATTTTGCGCGGATTTATGCTGAAGGCGGAACCACTTCAAAAGATTATACAGGAAGACCTAGTAAAAGTATTAGTCGATTTTTTAGTCGGATTATTTTAAAAAATCTTAATAGCTTGCGCAAGGATTTATATCATTGGGATCAAAGTAGGAATATTACCCCAATACAAAAAAGTCAAACGATGATTATTGAGTGGACAGGTGCTAATGACCTAACTACTGTTAATTTAATACCAACTCAAAAAGAAGCACAACAAGCGGTACAAGCAAGAATAAAAAATATAAAAAAATTAATTGAACAAGGTTACAGGCATTTTGTTTTATTTGATTTGCCTGATTTAAGCTTAACACCACGTTTTCAGTATAAATCTAAAGAGGATCGTGCTCAAGCACATGCATGCTCAGAATTTTTTAACACTACTTTAGCCAAAGCCTGTCAAGATTTATCCGAAATTTATCCTTATTGCTCAATTGGCCTACATGATGTTAATAAACTCTTAATTAAGGTATTTGAAAATCCTAAGTTTTATGGTTTTGAAAAAAGCTTAAGGAAAGAGAGCTATACTGCAAGAAAGTCACCTAAACCGGCGGATAGCTACATTTTTTGGGATGATGTACATCCCTCTGACCATATGCATAGATTAATTGCCAATGATTTTAGGCAAAAAATTCAAAGTAAATATTGCTTTGTTTCACCCGCTATAATCGACAAAAAAACAATTGAAGACCCTATTACTGTTTCTGAGGAACAATTATTATCTTCTTTTCAAAAAAAATACCTGGCAAAGTTAAATAAAGATAGGCATAAATTTGGTTTGTTTAGGCGTTCTAAGATAGAGCCTGATAAAGCATCATTGTCAGAGATTTTCTATCACGGACTTTTTGGTGAGGGTTATAGAACGTGTCAAACTTTGAAATCCTTACGATGGATTGACGATAAGGGAAATATAAACTTAAATAGTCTTGCTTTGAAAAAAGCTTGGTTACAAGCTAATTCATTGGCAGCAACTAAACCTTCATTTTTTTTATCTATTTTAAATCATCCTGTGACTCAATTAGCTGCTATCTTCTTGTTGATAGGAGGCGTCATTGCCTTAACTATAGCGAGTTTTGGATTAGCTGGCGTGATTGCTGGTATGAGTGGAATAGCTCTAGGAGCCTCTGTAATAAGTGGTACAGGTAGCATCTTGTGTGGAGGAGCTATGCTGCGGAGTTCATTTTTTAATAAAGAAAAAGTAATTGCAAATAATGGATTAAATTCAACGAATTTAAGTACTTCATATTTAGGATTAGCAGTGAGTTAAATTATTACATCAATTGCTTAATTGAATTTTCTAAGCACAAAACTATTTATTATTAGGATTCAATAAATATTATTTTATAAAAATAAATCAAGCTGCAGGATTTTAAAGCTATGTGCCAGAACTTAAGAAATGCTATCCAGCGGTTGGCAGCTAATTTTTATTCGTTTAATGAAACTACTTTTATCTCCTTGTAAGCTTATTTCATAAGTAATTTATTGGTAACCTTTTTTATTCCTGTCAATTAATTTAATCTTAAATATAATAATCAACGATTGTAATTAACACGTCAATTTATCTCGGGTTTATCTTTAATAACTATGCTACACGAATCCTAATCTTATATAAAAACGTTAGTGTGAGTTTTGTCATATGCTGATTGCTACTTATAATGATAAGCTATATCAAAATGGACTGTGCGTCGTTTTGCTATCAGGCCAAATAATGCCACTTACTCCTAAACAAGAATTTATAGATTTCAGATTAATTTTTGCTTTTCTAGTAGAATAATCAAATGAGGTTAAAACTTAAGCCTGGTAAATTATTCATGATTATTCAGCGTACAAAATAGAGTCATTTTATCTGCTCCTATGGTATTATGAGTCACAAAATCTTTTATCTTGGCGTACCTAATCTTAATTGATGTAAGAAATTCAATGATACATCCACTTATATAGTTATAATGAATACATATAATTTATCAGTTATTGATTTAGCTATTCCCTCACCCAAAGTAGGAAGCATTGATACTTATTCAGGTTATAGCCTTACGTCCAAGCTTGCTATCAAAGCGCACCAAGATTTTCAATCCCAGCAATTGAAACGGCATTCTAATTATACGCCAGAATTAAGTATCGCCCACACCATTTCTCATCAACACTGCCTTTTTAATATTTCAGGAAGAATAGACGGCGTTTATCAAGAAGAGACATTGCGAATTGAGGAAATTAAAACTGCTTTTGAGCCTCATAAGTTAATTGAAGTATTGTCAGAAAATTATTATAGCCACCCTTTTTGGCTTCAGCTTCAAACCTATGGCTACATTCATTGGTTAAAAAACAAAACTATTCCCAAACTTAATTTATTAATCCTGTCATTACGAAATAAAAAAACCTACCCGCTGGTTTTAGACTTTAATAAAGATGCTTTTGAAAATTGGCTTAGCAGCCGTTTAAACGAATTGGTTTTAGAAATTAAAGAATCTAAACAACGAATCAAGTGGCGTAAAAAGCAAAGTAAAAAATTGGTTTTTCCTTTTGAACAGCCTCGACCACACCAAAATGAATTAATGGAAT
The DNA here is from genome assembly GCF_900452395.1 of Legionella beliardensis. NCBI lineage: Bacteria > Pseudomonadati > Pseudomonadota > Gammaproteobacteria > Legionellales > Legionellaceae > Legionella > Legionella beliardensis. Next base: position 47,693 of record NZ_UGNV01000006.1, on the reverse strand, counting down.
CGGTAATTAGCGCTATGGCTGTTAAAAGACAAATGCTTATTCAGGCCCCAACTGGCCTTGGCAAATCGATTGCCATCTTATATCCCACCCTAAAAGAATCATTAAAACGTGGTCAAAAAACGTTCTACCTTACGCCGAAAAATACCCAACACCAAGTTGCTTTAAAGGCAGTACACCTTCTGCAAAATAAGGGCGCTTCATGCACGTCATTAGTCCTTACGTCCAAAAAAAAATTGTGTATGAAAAATGAGCCAATTTGCACGAGCAAACAATGTGAATTTGCCGAAAATCACTATACTAAATGCACTGCACATGAGTTGTTGCATCAGATTCAAGAACACCAAAACCTAGATGCGTCCTTTTTTAAAGACCTCGCAAAAACCTACCAAGTCTGCCCTTATGAGTTACAAATGGAGAGCATTCCCTTCTCTGATGTCGTCATTGGCGATTACAATTACGTTTTTTCTGCCACCAATACGCCTGAACGAATAGTAGGTTTTCAATTAGGAGAGAAGGAAAAACCTAATTTAGTCATTGATGAGGCGCATAATTTACCCAGTCGAGGCATGGATTATTTCTCACCAGTTCTTGAGGTAGAGTTCTTTAAGACCTACTTATATGAGCTTGATAAATACCCTCAGGCCTTTCAAAAAAAGCTGAAAGAAATTTTAAATCAATGTATTGCTACCATTGAGGGCTGTGCTCTTCCTAATGTCTATGAACCCCATCTGACGAAAGCGCCAGAAGCGTTATTTAAACGGCAAGAGGAATGTCTTAATCAATTGCTCACAGACTACCTGGAATCAGATTTAGCGATTGAGCCTAACGATCTCATTTTAAAGCTCGTTAATTATTGGTCAGATTTCACTGCAGCTCTTGAGTTCGTGAATCAAGGACGTGAGGAGTTTTTTATTTCCTTTAATCCTAAACGCCATGCTTTAAAAATTAGTTGTTGTGATGCCTCCAGTTTTCTAAAAGAACATTACAGTCATTTTGAGCAAATAATAGGCTTTTCAGCTACCCTTAAGCCGTTTGATTATTACAGTCGATTAATGGGCTTAAATACTTCCCATCTACATACTGAGGAGTTTTCTTCTCCTTTCTTACCTACAAACCGCAAATTGCTGCTCATTCCACAAGTATCTACAAAATACCGCTATCGACAAGCAAATAGTTCAAAAATTATTGAGGTAATCATTCGTCTATCAGCATTAAATCCTGGTAATTATTTTGTTTTTTTCCCAAGCTTTGAATTTTTAGACCAGGTTTTTTCACGAATGCCTTTTCTCTCGTCATTTACGCTGCTTCGCCAAGAGCGGCGAATGGAGGAAAAAGAAAGTAAAAATCTTTTGAAACAACTTCATCTAAACGATAAAAATCATTTGTTTTTTGCAGTGCAAGGAGGAATGTTTGCGGAAGGCATTGATTACTTAGGTAGATTGGCCATTGGCGCTTTTATCATAGGTCCGCCTCTCCCCTCTTTTAATTGGGAACGAGAGCAAATGAAACAGTATTATGAGACTCATTATAAAGAGGGGCAAGCGTACGCCTACACCTATCCTGCGATGGCAAAAGCAATTCAGGCAGCAGGAAGGGTTATACGTAGCGAAACCGATAAAGGTTTAATTGTATTGGTGGATAATCGTTTCCTTCAGTCTAACTACAGTCAGTGCCTGCCTAAAGATTGGTTTGCTCAAAGTCCGAAAGAGCTTGTCTCAAGGTCAATTTTAAAGGATGTGCAGTTATTTTGGAGTCAAGAAGAAAACATTCAAACTTTGCATCTTAAGAATAATAAAAAAACTATGAAGAACTAAGCATAAATGACTGAATTAGCCCAAAAAAAAATTCTTATCGTGGATTGTCAGACGACTGGAATGCACCCCAGTACAGGCTATTTATTACAAATAGGCTGGAGTATTGTAGAGCCTTCTACGTCGCAAACTTTTGATATTGAAAAATGGACTTTAAAGTTACCTAACGAGGAGTTGATTCCTGGCAAAATTAAAAAAATGCTTCGTCTTACCGAGGCAGAACTTTCGCAAAGTGTCGAGCCCAAAACGGTATTTGACAAATTTCAACAAGTTTTAAAAGAGCTCGGTTCTGATCCTATCGTCATTGCGCATTACGCTCAGTTTGAAAAAAACTTTTTAAGCCAGTTTTATTTAGAGCAGGTGCAAATGAATGAATTAAATTTTAAATTAATTTGTTCTCAAAAAATAGCAAAACGACTATTACCTCACTTACCTAGCCATAACTTAAAAGCTGTGGCAGGGTTTTTTAAATGGCCTAATACGCCTAAAAATGACATTCATTCCCATGTATCCATGACTATTCATGTGTGGCAACAGCTTTTACCTAAGCTTCTTATGGCCAATGTATCCTGTTATACAAGTCTTCAAGCATGGTTAGCCACAAAAGGTCTTAATAAAAAAAACGTGCATTATGAATACAATATCGAGCGGTTACAAAGACTGAAACTATCGGCTAAACCAGGTGTATACCGAATGCTAGCTGAGGATGGCACTATTTTATACATTGGTAAGGCTACCTCTTTAAAGGCTCGAGTTAATTCCTATTTTCGCGGTGTCAAAAATAGAGATCGACGCAAATTAGAAATGTTAGCCCAAGTTTGGAATATCGAAACCATAGAATGTAATACCCCTTTGGAAGCGGCCTTACTTGAATCCGATGAAATTAAAAGATGGTCGCCATCCTACAATGTTTTATTAAAATCAGAGAGTCGAAGACTGATTTTTTATAATTACGACTATAACAAATACTCTGAAAACAAAGATTCTATCTACTTCAATGGACCTTATAAGCCTTATGACGCCATTGTGATGATTATAGAATTATTTAATGCATTTAAAGCACAATTAACTATTGATTATTTTGATGATAGCCTTAGTCCTGAAATAATGAATAAGGCATTGATACTTTTTTTTAGTACTTATGGTATAGAGAATCCTGCGATTGAGAAGCTATGTATGAGACAGCTATTTCTTATTGGTTATAAGCTATTAAAACAATTTGAAAGCATGCATGGAAAAGGTTCATTTCAAAAAAGGTGGGCCCAAGAAAAAAAGAAAAATCTCGAAGAAGAGTTGGTTTTGGAAGAAAAAATAGCCCGAAAAATTGCGCGTATGCTTATAAGGGCGGCGGAGGCAAAACGCAAAAGCAGAAGGATTATGCGTTTATATAATTCAACTTTTATTATCCAATCCACTCAGGAAAAATTAACAGTGATAAATGGGGAGTTAATGGATAAAGCAACTATTACACCTATACCTTTTAATTTGTTTCATTATGACCGCTTATCTATTTTGTTATCGGCTCTAGAAAACAAAACCATCGACTTAGTTCCACACTTCTCTCTTAAACATCATTTATAAATCAAACAAAGTTAATTTTCTTATCTCAATAATCTTTTCTTGTTGTAGTTTAATTTAATCACTAGAAATTGGACAGAACGGCATTTTCGTAAATAGCCTTAATGATTTAACCAGGTATTTTTGGGATACTACATGAGAAGATTTCAATATCATTTTATGTTAGTACACCTTTGTCCAATGAAATACAATGGCAAGTAGCTATGGGGTTTCCATAAAATTGGCTAGAACCTCCTCTTTGGAAATGAGTAGTTTTAAATTAAAATTGACTGCACTAGGTTTTCATAGAGTAGGTAGACAAGCAATTACTCTTAAATAGTTTTTTAATTAACAGGTATAATTAGATAGTTCTTCTTTCTCGTTTATTAGTCTTTACTTCTTTGTTATTGATTGTGGGCGCTGCCAATACGCAGCCGCCGAAAACCTTTACGCAAGCTAAGAAACAGCTACGTGTTCTTTTTGCTCTGCAACGTGAAACGTTGTATTGCCGATGTCGCTTTGATGCCCGACTTCAAGTTAACTTAAAGAGTTGTAATATGGAGTCTGCGGCTAAATTTAAACGGGCAGAGCGTATTGAGGCTGAGCACACGATGCCTGCTGAAAATTTTGGTAATCACTTTGCGTGCTGGCGTGAGCCCCTATGCATTAAGAAAAATGGCAAACGTTACAAGGGAAGAAAGTGTTGTGAAAAGAGTGATAAACTGTTTAGTCAAGCGGAAGGTGAGCTTTACAATCTTTGGCCTGCAGTAGGCCTTGTTAATCAAGCACGCTCTAATTATCGTTATAGTATATTAGAAAACCATACTCTTTTTTATAGCTGTCCCATTACGATTGACAAAGCGTCTTGACGAGTTGAGCCTGCAGATTTCGCAAAAGGCATTGTTGCGCGTGCTAATTTATTCATGTCTGAAAATATGGTATTGAGCTACGTGAAGCCCAGCAAAATCTTTTTATCGCTTGGGATAAACAATTTCCCCCAGAGGCGCATGAAAATGGTGGGCAGCAGCTGTTGCTAAAATAGAAGGCTATCCGAATCCTTATATCACCAATCACCCGTTAAAAACGAATGGCTCTTTAGCAAAATAATTTTTGTTACCCAGGTTAATAAAACCATCAAAGAAGGATAAATTAATCTTATTTTGCCAGATTTTAGAGGGACAAGCTTGTTTTGTAATTAATAGAGCACCTGGGCATGATGTTTCCTAAGTCTAGTAATGAATGACTGCTTTCAAGCAGTTTTTTGTTTTCTTAACAAGATGGGAAGGATAAAAAACATCATTGTGGGCTAGTTCTTCATCTTTGGCAGACTAAATTGATTAGAATAAGTCTGCCATTAGATTAACTTAGTTAAAAATTTTATAGTAACTTACTTTTTATAAGCACAATTATTGTTAGTTACTTCTGCTATTTCATCAGCCATTAATTCTAATGCTTCTACTGAAGGCTTAGTCCTACCTTGTGTCATCTGGCTAACTCTTGCTGAAGGGTTATAGTTTTCAATATTATGTTCGAACAAGCTTCCTTTTGGTTCAGCAGGATGCTGCTTAAAAAATCCTACTCTTGAAGAAGAGGCTAAGTCTTCGGAATTATTAGCGACTGGATAAAAATAAATTGAACCATTCGATGATTCTAGAGCCAGGTGAGTAGAGCCATCTGATAACTCGATATATTTTCTCTTCATAGTATTTAACCCAAATTTAAGGTAAACACATTGTACTATTAGATTAAAATTTAGTCAACAAGTAATTTAAGTGGATAATCTGTGTGTCTGTCATTTAACTTTTGATTGTATGAAGGATAAAAAGAGTTAAATGACCACTGCCCTATTTAAGGCCTAATTTCTAAATAATTACCTTATAAGTCATTTCTAAAGGTGTTAAGATCAATTTTTATTTCTAGAGTATTATTTCATGTCAGAAAAGAGTCGTGGCACCGTAAAGTGGTTTAAAGAGGATAAGGGCTTTGGTTTCATTGAAAGCAACGGTAAAGATTACTTTGTTCATTTTAGCGCTATTCTAAGCAGTGGTTTTAAAACCCTTTCAGAAGGTGCTGCTGTGTTATTTAAACCTACACAAGGTAAAAAAGGACCGCAAGCTGAAGAAGTTGAGGTTATTTAATAGATTTTGGATATAGCCATTCGTTAGCTTATTTTTTACTTAATCATTAAATTTCAATTTGAAAGACGTGTGGCAAACCGTACACGTCTATACAGCTTGCGGGTATCCTTAGTTACCAGATTAATTAAATAATTACCGCTTCTAAAAATGGCGTAGTATATAATTTCTTAAACTGTTAATTTAGCTTCACTTAACGCAATAAAGTGCATTAGAAATAATCAGCTAATGCTTGTCCCTCAAGTCGCAATTCAATCAGCTGCCCAAACCACCATGTCTCATTTAAATCAATTTTTAATAACAAAAAATCATCCGTTGTTGTCTGATATTTAATAAAACAATTACCCTGCTCTTGGTAGATTTTATTAAGAATAAGACCATATTCTTTAAAATAAACTAATCCATAGCATGACTTTTCAGGCCTAATTTCTGGGTTAATGAGGACGAGACTTTGATTTGGCCACACTGGGTAAAAGCAAACTTTAATGTGGCTTTACAACGTACCGTGATGGAGCTGCAAGGCATTCCTGCTTGCCTCTTGAAACCATTGCACCTAAAAAAAGTCTCGTTGCGTCATGCTCTTTCGGATTGCCGCAAACTCATTTGATAGCCATTGAAGAAGCGATTAGTCATCACTGCGCCACCGCCTGGGTAAAGCTTCGTAAGCAAGGATTGGCCGCTCATTACATGTCTATCTTTCTCCACACCAATCGTTTTGATGAACATCTTAAACCCTACTCTAAATCCATCAGTTTTCGCCTAATTAATCCGACCGATGATATAAGACAATTAACCGCATGTGCTAAACACGTGTTAAGCGCCTGTATAAAGAAGGTGTCCCGTATAAGAAAAGTGGCATTATGCTCGCTGAACTAACGTCTAAGTCACCTGCGCAAATGGATTTATTTAATTAGCCTTCGGATGCCATACTGGCTAAATCTGAAAAACTAATGAGACTCATTGAGTCTATTAATAAACGGTATAGCGCACGTTCAATCCGACTTGCTACCGAAGGCTTTTAAAAGCAATGGACGATGAAGAGAGAGATGAAAGGCCCTAGTTATACAACGTGTTGGACTGAGTTACCTGTCGCTAAAACATAAGAGTAAGATTAATATTTTTTAGCACATTAACTTAATGGCTATTTATCCTTAATCCACCCTCAACGTTTAAGCCACACTCTCTACATTAATTAGCAAATCTAAGCCTTCTCGATTCTATAAATACTGCTCGCTATGAAATTGGCGCCATCTGAATAGTTAGAGGTTTAGTCGAACGCATTTGTAATTCTAGTATTCAATCAACTTAGATTAAATTATAAACGAATGTCGTTTTTGCAACAGAGCCATATTAATTTTGAAAATTCAACGCGGTCATATTAGTTAATAGATCATTGGCCTATGCTTGTTTAACAGCAAAACTATTGGCTGTTGAGGCAATAAACAAAACTAACCATGAATAGAGACGTAATAACTTCACCGATTTGTCCTTGTTTGAGGTCAAACCTCACCATTAAAAAAAGAAAATGATGAGGCTCATTCATTCTATTAATTTGGCGTAACAATATTGAATCAAAAATCAAAGGTATCAATAAAACTTAATAATTGATTTAATGCATCTTTCTTACCTTCAGTTTTTATCTCATTAGTATCTATAGCTTGTTGCAAAATCTTATTTTTAAGGATAATTTGATTCAATGTTTCTCTATTTGGCGTTATCGTTGCATCCGCTTGATTCGATTGGATAAACCTTCAATGTGATGTAAACTACCATTGTTAAGCTCAACCACGTATTGCTTATTGATATCGGGGAAAACAAAATTCATAGTAAGGGTTGTATTAGCTGCTTTCTCACCATTGAGTTTAACGGCAGTGTAGAATTAATGAGCCGTTTAAGTTTGCCATAGTCAGATTCTAAGCGGTTATTACGGTATTTAATTTGCAAATGTCTAACCTGTGGCGCTAAATTTCCTTTCTTCTTCAATTCTTTAATAGCCTGATTATACGCTAGATTCTTGTCTGTATTGATGAATATAAATCAAGTTGATATATGACTTTTCATCTAAGTTGCATACTTTGTATTTTTTATGATTAGTTTGATTAAGTTGACGATAGCCAATTAATTGCTAAAATAGCTGGTCGGTTTTTATTATTGATGAAGAAATTATGTTTGGTAAAAAAGAGTTAACCTTTAATTTTGATGCTCAAGCGATGCGTATCGCTACAGCTAAAGCTGTTATTGAGACAAAATTAAGCAAAGAGTTTAAACTACATCCGGCTCTGTTGGCATTAAATCCACTTAAAAATAAATTAGACGAAGAAAAGAATCCTAATAAAAAAGAAGCAGCAAAAAAGATGATTTGTGCTATGGAGAGTGCAATTTTATTTCAACTAGCCTCACTTCAAGGTTTAGGGAATATTCATGAAATATCGCCCCACCATATTTCGACCTTAATTTATCTTCAAGAATATAAAGAAAAACCTAATTTTAAACAAGAATTTGATGCTGCTGTAGCTCTAGCCAGACCTATTTTAGATGAACAATCGGGTTGGAAAAAAGCTATTGATTACATTGCTAATATTATTCTTAAGCTAGATATATTTTCAAAAGAACCTAGCAAAAAACATTTTTCCTTTTTTGCTCCACCTAATCGATTCGAAGCAGAAATTGAAAAGGTTGAGGAAGAGATTGAGTTAAAGTTAAATACTTAATTGAGCATATATAAATTATTACTTACTATCGGCAAAAGATGTATAGGGCTGATAGAGCTATTCAAGACCTACTTATAATTTCGCCGTGAGCAGCGTACCATTCTTCATTGGCACACCTATCGCGCAAAATGCGCTTTTAATTGATGCAGGCCTCCAGGTGGCAAGGTTCAATAATAACCTATTTATCGGTCTCTTATGTTGACCGGTATAGTAACCAGGTCACTGATGATGGGGTGATTGCACGCCTGACTTGGCACTTTGCTTAATCACTTAATGTTGCGCCAGAGCTGATAGAAAGGCTAAGGCACAAAGGCCTGCCTAACCCCTGTACATACTTATGAACCTTTTTCAAATTATCATTTTAGGTGAATATCTTCCATTGGTCTTCGCTGAACCTCGACCAGTGCTTTCTTAGGTTTTAAAGCTGGCGCGCTTTGGCGAGATTCAAGAAAATACAGTGTCTATGTTTTAACCCCACTTAATTATACTTATAATAATTTACCCTTTTCAGAATCCGTAGCGACACCAAGTGCTGGTTTGCAAGCTGGCCTAGATGTTCTATTAAGACAAGGATTTTCTCTTAAATTATTATTAGAGCTTGTCTATTCAGGGCCTATTAAAAGTAATCAGAGTATTGTTCAACTGCCTAATCCACTTGGCTTAACCCGTATTATTGAGTTTCAAGCTATTTAGCCTTGAAACTCAAAACTAAATGGCACTTATTACTTATCGTATTCAACATGAATAAGAAAAATGGACTAAAATTACCTCAATTGTATGAAGATTAGTAACACACTATTGGGATTAATCATATGTTTTACAAAAATCAACAAGTAAAAGATAAGGTTTCGCAAATTATTACGGTGCTTAGAAGTTTTTTTCACGAGAAGAAGCTTTGCAAAATGGATTAGCGGCGAAGAGCCTGCAAACCGTGATTAACGCTGCCCGGATTACAGCAGATGCTCTTATTAGATAGATAAATCAAGTAAAAGATAAGGTTTCGCAAATTACGGTGCTTAGAAGTTTTTTTCACGAGAAGAAGCTTTGCAAAATAATGGATTAGCGGGCGAAGAGGCCTTGCAAACCCGTGATTTTACCACGCTGCCACCGGAGATTTTACAGCAGATTGCCTCTTATTTAGATAATCCAAAAGATGTGGTGAGATTATTTCAATTATCAACCGCTTTAAATGAGATCTTTTCTAATGAGGCCTTTCTAAAAGAAATTGATTTTGAAAAAAATTATCTCCAATACCAAGATACTCGTAATGAGAATATTATCAAAACTATGCCGGGTCCTAGTGCCAATAAATCACCTGATGCAACATTGAATATTTTACTTTATAGCTTAGAAAACAAAAAAAATATGAGCGATGTTAAAAATTTATATTACAGTGAAACGAATGATTTGGACAAAAAAAATGATTTCGCCAACCACCTTCTTCGTAGTGATGATAAACGACCAATTGATTTATGGCATGGTATAAATTTTGATTTCACTTCTCAGCCTGGCTGGGGAGTAATGGTTTTTGACACCTTTCTTTATACTGGAAAGAACGGACATATAAGACACGCCCATGCTATCCTTATTTTTCCGAAAGACCAAGCAGAAGCAGAACAAATGATAAAAGAAATTCGAGCCGTTACTGCAGATAAATCCATTTATATTAAAACGGAAAATGGGAATGACTATAAAGAACTTTTAGGACCTCATATTTATTTAATTAGCAGAAAACATCATGATGTTCGAGAAACCTTAACTCATATTTTAGTTTCCGAATTTAGAGTAGCAAACCAAGCGCAAGAGAATTTACAGAATATGCCCACGCTTAAATGAACAATACCTTAATCTATATTGGATACATTCTTCAAATAGGGCTCACCTCTAAAGCAAGGTATTTTCAGTCGAAAAATCCACTCAGTCAAGCGCAAGAAATACTCAAAGAAGATAATGAAGATACCAATATAAACGCTATTACTTAATAAAACAGAAAACTATTTTTAATAGCACCATCTTAATTTAAATAATTCACCCAATACTTTATTGTGTTAGTTATTGTCTAAAATAACCAACATTTGCCTAACCAATAATAAATTATTTAATAAAAATCATTAATAATTACTTTGTTTTAAGCAAACGAATACTTTAGCTAGTTAAGGGTCTTAATAATGATGATTTATAAATTAAGAATGGTATCTAATTATCTCATAAGGTCAAAATACCTTTTTAATTCCTACGGTGATAGGGTAAGACAACATGGGACCATTTTCACCACCAATAATACGGGTTAAGCCAAGCGATGGGACGATACTCTGATTACTTTTAATAGGCCCTGAGTAGACAAGCTCTAATAATAAGTTAAGAGAAAATCAAAGGCTATATATTAAATCAGAAGTCGTTTAAAACATCATTTTTTGGAGACAATACATGATTAGATTAGTTAGTTATGCTTAGGGCAATATAATTAGAAATGGCTATTTTTAAGTAGGCCAGCCTAGCGCCAAAAGCGCTTTGGCCAGAAATAGGTTAGCAATCTATCATTTAAGATTTGATATCATTGTATTACTTGCATGATTAGATTCGCTTTGATTATATTGATGAGGGCGGTGATGAAAAAAAGAAGCTATATGAGATTTAATAGACTGTTTGGGCTCAATAGGTAAGGAAGAGTCAAGTAACATTTTCTTAGCCTGCAAAGAAGCAATAAATTCTTTATATCCATCAAATTTAGAGGTAATTTCATTTTGAGTAGATTTATCGGTAAATAAATCAAGCGTCATCCAGAGTTGAAAATTGATATCTGTCTGCTTTAACATATTAGATAAATACTTATCAAGAAAATTTGACTTTTTACTATTTGTCCAGTTTTCATCCCAACTCTTTAATAACCTGCTTGTATTAAAGTCTAACTGAGGGAGAGAGGATTTTGCCTTATCAGAGGACTGCTCATTTATCGCTTCTTTCGACAAGCCAAAAGCAAGTATATCAAAAAGAAAAACAGTCGACTGTACTGATAACTCATAAAGAATTTCATTATATGGCGATTTAATGTCAGTTAAATTTTTTATAAAAAATGCCATACAGTCTCGAATCGCAATTTGTAAATTTATCGAGTAATCATTATAGTTTTCACCTGCCTCATAAAACATATCAAGCACTTGAAGCATCTTATCGATTAGTGATTTATATTCTGCGCTTGTGGCGGTGAATTTCTGGGTAAACTCTTTGGTACTTAAGCTGAAATTTGTACTTGCATTAGAGAAACTATTGTTGATTCGTGTTGTTTTACAAAAACTAGTGTGGGAATAACTTCTATCTTCTGAAATTTCTATCTCTTTTTCTTCTTCTAATGTTTTCTCATGCAACTCAAAGTGATATTTTCTATCAAGATTTACTTTACCTTTGTAAAATTTATTATTTAAAATGGTCTGATAAATCGCATCCCTCTCGCATTCTACGCCGTTAACAAAGTATTTTGTCCATTCTATCCGTATAGGCTCAACAAGATTTGTTACAGTTTTTGTTATAGTTTTTGGCATACATCTTCCTTTATACATAAAATAAAAAGTGCATTTAAATAAAATAACATTATATAGTTAAATCATTATAAATGAATCCGATTATTTTAGAGCCGTAGAGTATATGGTGTTGCAAAAATAAGAGGGTTGTATACTAATTGAATTTAGCTGGTTCTTTCTATAAGTTTTAAAAATCCTGCTGATTTCAAATGGCGCCATTTTCATGGTACCGTGATTTTGCAATGCGTACGCTGGTATTGTAAATACGGGATTGGTTATCGAGATGAAGTAGCCTTCATCAATGCGCAGTTCGGCATTTACAGTTGAGATCCACCTAAATTTAACGTTTATTGTTACTCCGGCATTATCCTCACAGTTACCTTTTCTACTCATTGAACTGATTTTCCATAATACGTCCTAAATAAGAACGCCATGAACTTTGTCTAAAATTTTGACAGAATCCAGCGTAGCTATTGTATCTCATAACAATTTTATGTACAATAATATAACAATTAGACTTTTATTATTTCAATATGATAAGCCTTGATGAATTAAATCAACTACATGAAAATTTAAAAAATAATATTTTTTTTCGTTCTCAGTATAATATATTGAGGCAAGAAGGCAGAGAACATTGGGAAAGAGTTGTTTTTTGCATTGAAAAAATGATAGAAAGTTATTATCTAGAAGATATTGTAGCCCTCAAAAAGGCATTTAATAATTTTTTAAAGGAATTAAGTCTTGTAAAACAAGTGAATATAGGAATTGAGGTTTATGCCACATCTTCTTATTATCTAGAGTTTCAAAAATGGTATCGGATTCTTTTGAATAAAACGTTACCTGAAAAAGGCTATTTTGAAAATACACATTATTTTATGCCTTTAATTGATATTCTAGCTGCGCAATATCAACAGTATGAAAAGAAAAAAGTAGGTTTCGTTGATGATTTGCAACGACAAAGAGAGAGAAAAAAGAAGCGAGAAGCAGATATTTTTGCTTTAAAAATAGCGCCTAAACAGAATGAATTTTCTTCTCTTTTAAATGTCTCAAGTTATGTATTAGCAAATATTTTACGCTTTTTAGATAAAAAATCGGATTTACTTAGTTTGGAGTTAACTTCATATTTTTTACGTGATACAGTACAAAAATTAAATCTTTGGCACAATGTAATAATTACTCATAACCAGCTAGTAGCTCTTAAGCAGAAATATGCGCAAGATTTATTTGTTGATTTACTTTCATCTACTTTCTCGCGAACACCTGTTAAATCTTCAACTACTGAGGAGGATATTAAAGATTTCAACTTTGTTCAATATATGAATGAGGCAGGTAAGCCTGAAAATCAACCTATTGAAGCTCATAAACAAGGTAAATCCAGAGAAAGCTATAGGCTACATTTTTTAGGAGAATCTAGTAGGGTGATTCCCGATGAGAAATTATTAGATGAATCATTAGAAGAAATTGAGAAAAGTTATAGTTTGGACTCTTTATTAAGATAGTAAGCTAGTAATCTGTAGTAATGTAAAGAACCATCCCACCTACTGAGTTTACCCGCTCAACAGATGAGATGGTTCTTTATATTACGGCCGTTTTTGCAACGCAGCCGGTATTTCCATCGCCTTTAACTTTAATATATATTTCAAAGGTACTAACAATTAAAATAGCAATTTTTATACTAGCCTAATCGCTTTTTTAATTCAGGCGCACAATGCTGTACCCAGGGATAAATCGTCGTATGATCAATTGATAATTCTCACTCCGCCATCATTTCTACTAGGTCCCGGTAGCTGATGCTGCATTTACAATACCAGTGTACATGTTGCAGGATCACTTCGCCATGAAAATAACGCCATTTGAAATCTGATGAATTTTTAAAGCTCATAAGGACTACGCAAAATCAGGTATTATACTTATAGACTTATTTTTGCAACAGGCCCATACACCTAATTGTAGATGTTTTGATTTTAATTGACATTATTAAAACTGAATATATTATTGCCATTCAATGAATCAAGATTTTTAATTATTGACTGCCATTATTGTTGTTATGCAAAACGCATTGCCATGCTAAGCTAATACCAAATCATTTTATGTTTATAAAGGTTAAAGTTTAAAATCTTAACCTGCGGTCAGAGTTCAACTAGGTGGTCTAAATTGCTTATTGATAAGATGCTTTAGTTGGATACTGAGTATCCACTTATTAAATTGTCTTTATTAAGTATTTAACTTATTTGCTAATCTGTATTGGGTTAGCTAGTTAAATCTGAAAAACTAATGACGCTTATGGAGTCTATCAATAAAAAATATGGCATGCGTACGATTCGGCTTGCCGCCGAAGGCTTTCAGAATCAATGGACGATGAAACGTGAGATGAAGAGTCCTTGTTATACCACGTGCTGGACTGACTTACCTGTCGCTAAAACATAAGAAGTATTTTTTAGCACATTAATTTAACAGCTATTTATCTTTAATCCACTATCAAAAATTTTTTAGTATCCAACATTAAGTTAATGGTGGCTTTAGATAGGAATGGGTTTGCCCTTCATCAGAAGATGAAGATTGGGGTTTTTCGTCTTCAAAAAACAAGTGCAAAGATATTTTGTTTTTTTGTCGTTCTTGTATTTTGGCATCATTTAATAATGACTGGTAAGCACTTGCTACATGATTATCCAAAAAATCTGCAATTGATGTAAATCCTCGCTCTCTAGCCTCTTCAGCTATAGTTTTTTCTAGAGTATGTTCTAGGGAAAGATCACCATGCTTAATTAACAACTTGACCATTTCTAAATTATTATGACGCATAGCGAATCTTGTTAGGCATCCTGACATAAAATAAGTAGAAGATAAATCCACTTTAATTAAATCTTTATCGCCTTCAAGTAGTAATTTTAATTGATGTAAATCATTATTGATAACGGCTTGTTTAATGTCTTCTTTTTTTCTTACTATTTCCCTAACTGTTTTTTGATAAATCTCATTACGACCTTCAGAATTAATCGAATCAATTAAATCTTTAGAAAGTACATTCTTACCGAGATTTTTATTATTTGCCTTATCTTTAAAATCGTGATCGTAATTAAGTTTATTAATTATTCCCGCAGCCAAGCCTATTAATGGTCTATCGAGAAGATATTCTTTTATTGCTAGTTGCACTTCACCAGAGGCTTGCTTAATATAGTTGTTAACAATTTGTGCATTCTTTGACTCTATATCAGCGCCATTTCTTATTAACATTTTTACAACATCTAAATGACCATTACTAATTGCATCAGTTAACGGTGTTTTATATTCATCTGTTACAGCATTTATATTTGCACCCATATTAATGAGTGCTTGTGCTAAAGCTAAATTACCCAGTGCACAAGCTCTATGCAACATAGTCCGTTTAGTACGAGGCTCTCGTTCATTGATATCGAAGCTAAAATTACTACTATTTTGTGTTATATAATTATAAAATTCTCTAACAGAGGTATCTTTTTTAATAAAATCAAATAATAAAATTGGTAAAATAGAAGGCATGAATTTATCATCATTAATGTAACTATTGTTTAATTATAATACTTTTATATTAAATAATGTTCAAGAAATAGCAATTTTTAAAATTAAGGGCTTTGTCGCGAAAAATTTTTAAGACACGGGGTGAAGAAACCCTATGCGAATTTATGCAGCAAGTCTGTAAAACTGTTCAAAGATGGGCTGGTTTCCAGCCTGTCCAGGCTGTTTTTTTGCAGCATGTGGTGCAGATCAATTCCTGTTAAGGCTAATCAAATTATGTTCAACAAATTACACTGCTAAGTAAGGTGAGTTAACTTGTGATGTCAACATTATCATTAACCTGATTGTTAGCTTAATGAACAAAGTATTTATTATGCTTTACCGTTGCAGTGAAAAGTACCTATGGTGAAGCAAGCTTTGAGTATAAAAAACGAGGAGCGCCTCCTGAAAGCGGGCACTATTTATCAAGCGACCAGGTCAATAAATTAATAGATATATTGCTTAGCTGAACGCCGGAGGAATTAACCCTTCTCTTGCTCGCTGTTTAATTTAATCGGCCGCGTTGCAAATACTATCAAAGATAATAAAGTTAAATTTTAGGTAGATCTCACTTGTAAATTCCAAACTGTTCATTGATAAAGGCTACTTCGGTTCTTGCTCCATAAAGCCACCTATTGAACTGTCCTTTTTTGAACATGCACATGATTTCAAAGCTTTTAATGCTAGCGAGAGCTGTTTTCATCGATTGGAAACCTAAGGTAGGATTAATAAGCCGTTTAAGTTTGCCATGGTCTGATTCCAGGCGATTATTACGATATTTGATTTGCAAATGGTTAACATTCGGCGCTAAATTTCCTTCCTGTTTCAATTCCTTAATGGCCTGATTATAAGCTGGGTTCTTATCCGTATTAATCACATTAATATCACAAGTCGGATTATTATTGATTAGTTTCTTAAGAAAGCATTTAGCTACTTTGGCATTACGCCGATGGGACAAGTAAAAATCAATGGTATTGCCACCTTCATCAATGGCTCTGTATAGATATTTCCATTCGCTTTTCACTTTAATATAGGCTTCATCCAGGTGCCAGCAGCTACCAGTCTAATTGTTTTTTCAATTCAGGCGCATAATGTTGGACCCAACGATAAATACTGGCGTGATCTTGCTCAAGACCGCACTCCTTCATCATCTCTTCTAAACCGCGATAACTAATGCCGTATTTATAATACTAACACACATTGCAAATCACTTCGCCATAAAATAGCGCCATTTGAAATCTATAGAATTTTTAAAATTCATCAGAACTACTACGCGAAAATTCAGATATTATACTACAGTATTGTTTTTGCAACATGGCCCCTAATTGACTATGGAGAAAAATAATTACACAATGGTCGATTTGGAAAAGATAACTATAAGGATATATATGTTTAAAAAGCTAAGTGCTGTTTACATTTTCATGGGCATACTCTGTATGTCTTATTCATTTGCGGCAAAACCTTTATGGAATATTACCGTAGCGTCAGGTAGCAATATACAGTCAATTGCAGAAAATGCTACTGGGGTAATTACGTATCGCATTGAAAATCAATCAAAAAGATTCAAGGCATTAAATCTTCTTCCTATAAGGGGTGTAATTAAGCCACAAGCGGCCCCATGTCAACTATCTCCCCATGGGACACCGGGAGATAGTTGCCTTGTCACCTTAAACATTATTGGCAATTTGCTGCCTGTTTCTGGAATTAATAAGGGGCCTGTTTTTTGTCAAGTTAATCCAGATGGTAGCCCTAATAAAAATCAGTGTTATCAGCCAGATGCAAAAAATAGTCTTATTATAAGTAAAGCTAAAAAACTCGAAGATTGGAGTAATTGGGGACAAAATATCCACAACAGTCATTTCAATATAAACTCAGGAGTCACTAAGAATAATATAAACCAAATACTTCAATTGTGTAAAATAGACTATACTCAAGGCCTTGTTCCTACTCCTAATAATATTGTTGCTTTTTCTAACAGTGCAAAACCCGTTATTGTAGATGATATAATTTATTGGACCGGGTTTGCAGGAAAAATTGGTGCCCATAAAATACTGCGTGATCAGTACGGTAATTTTCAAGGGTGTAATCAACTTTGGGTGCAGGACGTAAGCACAATGCTTAATGTCCCAGGAATTCCTGGCATGAAACCACCGGCTGTGCGCGCTTCACCAGCTTATTATAATAGAGCAACGGGGGAAGGTACGTTACTTTATACTGCTATTGATACGCCTAAATCGCTGGCTTTAAGCCTCCTATTTAGGACGCCACCTATGGCCTTTGCTGTGGATGCAGCCACTGGAACCTTTCTGTGGAAAATAGATTTAGTTGATTTAAGTGAAGTTGCTGTTGGTGGGGCAGCAGTGATACCTAGTGCAACGGATAGTCCTCGAATTTATAATAATACAGCATTTTTAGGATTCTCTAGCTTTAACAATTTTTTAGAAATTCCTCAAACGTTTAGAGGTCATATGCTTGCCTTAAATTTAGGCGGGCAAGGTTCATCACCCGATATGCCGTCAATAAAATGGACTCAATATACTATTCCTGCTCCTCCTGGTAGCTATAGTACTCCAGGGACTTGGTTTGCTGGTGGCGGAGTATGGGCGAGCTCTCCTTCGATTATCCCAGAATTAGGTTTGGTCATTTTTGGTTCAGGACAGCTTTATAACTACCCTGATTTTGCAGCCTCCTGTATGGAAAGACCAAAATCAGTAACTACATCAACGTTTAGCACGACTAAAAAAGGAGAAACAGGAATTGGTGCACAACAATGTCTCCGAGAAGCTGAGAAAAAATTAATTCAACTTGGTGTGACACAACCGTTAGCAGCTAATTCCATTATTGCATTAAAAATTGAAGATGGGAGTTTTGCTTGGCACATACCCACCACAGGATTAGATAGTTGGCAAAATGCGTGTGGTTCAAACAGTAATATTCCTTGTAATGTTCCGGTTCCAGGCCCGGATTGGGATGTGGGTGGTAGTGCGCCAGTCGTTGCCAATCTAAAGAAGCTAGGAAAAGTGGTTATATCACATAACAAAGGAGGCGAGATTTTCTGGATTCAAGCATCCACAGGTAAGCTCTTAAAAAGAGTAGATGTTTGTGTGGGAAGTTCTTTTGGTGGAATTCATTGGGGCCTAGGCTATGATCCACAAACAGAAACGCTCTATGCTGCTTGTTCGGCGGGTGGGTATGTGAGCGAAACACCAATAAACTTTATGTCTATTTTGGCCAATGGTAGAAAGACTTGTATGACCGGCTATCTTAATGCAATTGATGCAAATACAGGCCGACTCAAATGGCAAACGATACCTGCACAATCAGAAATTGTTGACGTAAATTCTCCTGGCTGCCCGGATGAATTTTATAGTAATGATGAGCGTTTTAAATATGGTTTAAATTTTAACTTAGTCTTAAAAAATAACCAATTTAACGTACCTGTTAATGTGATGCCAAATAGCACTTTAATACCTTTAGCTAACCAACAAAAAGCGCGAAGTAATGGTGTTGTGGCTATTTCTAATGGCATTGTCTATTGGCCGGTATATTATGGCGTGGTTTATGCTCTAGACACATTAACGGGTGCTTATTTAAGCCAGTATAGTTGCGATCAGGGGGCTATGTATACAGCGGGGCCTTCAGTGGCTAAGGGTTTGCTAATGTTTGGGTGTGGCTATGCTAATTTCATCCCAGAAGATTTTGGTAAGTCTATTATGGTTTATGGTTTACCTAACATCGCAACAAAATAACTGCAGTAACCTTATTAGGCTATAAAATTAAAAGCTAAGAGTCGGCTCTTAGCTTTTAATAGCATCGTTAATTTAACTTTTAAAAATGCATGTAAGAGTTCTTTTTGCATTTTAGATACAAAGAATTTCAGTTGCAGACCTAGCTCTCCTGAACTTGCACTTTGACGTAAAAATATAAATAAAAATTTATTAGTAATTTTCTATTATTAAAGCATGTTTGATTATGATAATAGGTAACACTATGCCACCAGGGTCCGGTAAAACATAATCAGGGGAGTACTCAGCAAGCATAAATTAATTTAGGATAACTAGCCTAACGGATATACTTTGAGAGTAGCCTGCACATCTCCGTAGAGCTCGGTAACTGCAAGGCTTTTTTCCAAGCTATCTCAGCTCAGGTGCTATATACTCAACCAAGACGTCTGTCTTTTTAAGCAAAGTGGTAAATACAATTCAAGCAAATAAAATAATTAAAAAGCAAATCCGGTTGTATTCTAAAGAAAAGGGCGATTTTATTAAAAAAGTTAAAATTTACGTAGACATCGTCGGCCTAAGAACCCCTAATTCTTTTGCTGCCTAATTAACATTACTTAATAGCAATGGTTAAAATTGGTTAACCCCACTAATTTAGCGAGGTTACTTTAAGTATACGCTGCTATGTAGCTACTACGGAGTATAAAATCTTTTTCCTTTACCTATATTAATACAGGTATACCTTACCGGCGTATCGTTAAACTACTAACGAAAGATTAAACATTAAACCATGAGTATAAAAATGATTAAGGTTTAACCGGTTATTCAATGTTTGATCATAGGCTCGACCTAACTCACTTTTTCCCCAATCAGCAAATTCATAACCTATACCTGCCTGCAAATAGTCAGTAATAGATTTTTGTAAACCAGCACCTACTGTATAGGTAAATGTATTTTTTGTGTGATTATGGAAATTAGAATTAGGAAGCGCTTCAGGAATCACAGGTGTATTAGTAAAATCATGGGAGCGATTAAAGCCAATACCTAAGCTACCGCTCACCCACGGCGTAAGCCAATAACCATAATCTTTCAATAGTTTTCCTTTTACTGCCACACGTTTGTGTCTTACTTTATATCGATAAGTATGGTTATTAAACTCTGGATCAGCATCATCCCAAATTACTCCATGAAATTTAGCACTGCCGGCTGTTGCTATAGCTAATCCTAGCTGAGCTTGCCAATCAGAAGAAAAGTTTCTCTGTAGGCCTAAAAAAAACTCTCCAGAGGCCAGAACATCACTTACCTTTTTAGCTGAATAAGTTTTAACAATTTCTGGCGTTAGGAAAAGCGTCCTTGACTCTTTGCTGTCGGTCCATATAGGGCCTCCACTAATAGAGCTTACCCAACTCCAGGTCTTGGCAGGTAAAACTGTTGGGCCCATAGTACCAGCTAAAATTTGACTAGACACACTGCTAGCTGTTGCTGCTAATATAAATAAATACTTCTTCATAAGTTGTTCCTTACATAAAATATAGGGATTAAGGAAAGAATGAGAATGGGATTCAGCATATATAATAATTGAATCAAAGTAGATGCCATGAAACTTTAAGTTTCTCTTGCTTTTGGTTATAGACTATCTCAATTATTCACAACTCCAATTTGATGCTAGCACGTTATTTTAATTGATAGAATACTGTTTACTTTTATATTTAAGTACTTATTAGCCTATTCAATAATAGCCTTATAACAAAACCATGATTTAACTTTTAATACTACATTTCACATGCTCCTGAGAAAGGATGCTCATCAACGCCATTTTAATGTAGATACTGATGTCAATAATCATTCCCGATAATGCCTACACTGCGTTAGGTGGCTCTACCTAATTATGCTACAGAAAGAGAATAAACTTATAACGTTGGTATGGAAAAAATACTGTTATATATCAGAAACTTAAATTAATTTAGTAACTATCTATTGCTGCAAATTAGCTACACTCTTGAAGTTGAAGCGGCGTTTTGTAGTCAATAGTTAAATTTTAAATTCTAATTTTATTAACATACACTTACTCTGGCTTACTCATAAGTTTTATGCATGTCTTTTGCTATACAAACCATAAGTCTACTTACTTCGCCACTCATATTACTTTTGTAAAGAAATAGCAAAAAATTATTTGTTTAAAATTTAATCTATTTGTAAATTTATATAATAACCACGAAATGAATTGTCCTTTAAGGTTATGATTATGTCTACTAAAGAAGAGCGAGATGAAGAGGCAATGAGAAGCCAGCAAGACTATGCTGCATTTTTAATTAGATTTATGGGTGAAGTAATTGACCTCTTGGCTACTTTAGCTAAAACAGAGCCCCATAATAACCCATTAGAGTCTAACGATACCAAGGCTAAATACGTACCTAATTTATCTTTCTTTTCTCCGGAGCCTACTTCTACTAATGATTTTAATTTAGATGACTTAACTATGGAAAATAAAGAAATGATTAAACCATCTAATGAAGGATTAAGCGACAATGATACGTCGTTTAGGTTTGGCTAACTAGCGATAAACCTCAGTTTATCATTAGGTTCGGCACCACCAAATTAAATAGCGTAATTATGGCTAGAATGAGGGAAAGGTTAATGGCCTTTACGCGAGTACGAGGATTTAAGTGATGAAAACAGCTTCTGATACGGTTAGTGCGTTTGAAATGAATAATCATGCGAAATTATTTGCCATGGTCATAAAGCAATTATTAGAAGGCAATTATACGAGCTCATTTAGGTTAAGTAAGATAAATTATCCTTTCAAACAACTAGTCGCTCATAACAAGGCTTTAAGCACCCTTATTAATAACATTATTCAACAATGTCAGACTCTAGCCAATAACGAACATACCCTAGCCTTATTAGGTTTTCTAGCTCAGCATGACTTGAGCTGTTTAATTAGCCCACTTAGTGCAGCTGACTCTTATGAACAAGCCATTAAAATTAACCCTAATCATGCTTTTGCCATAAATAATCGTGCACAAATGTATCGAAGTGGTCAAGGTAGCCCTGTTAACTTTTCTAAAGCAATTGAATTATTTGATAAAGCAATTGAGTTAGGCAGTATAGCGGCACTAAGTAATCGTGCCTCGATGTATCAATTAGGCCATGGAGGCCCTGTTGATTTTCAGAAAGCCATTGAGTTCTTTGATAAGGCCATCGCGTTAGGTGATACATATGCCATGATGAATCGAGCGCAGATGTACCAACGAGGCCAAGGTGGCGAGGTTGATTTATCTAAAGCAATTGAATTGTATGAAAAAGCGATTGTATTAGGCGATACAAGTGCTATTTTTCCTCTTGCATGTCTTTACCGAAGCGAAGGGACTAATGTTACTCGAGCTATAGAATTACTAGATATGGCCATTAACTTAGGTGATACAAATGCACTATTGGTGCGGGCTTATATGTATGAATCTGGCCAAGGTAGCGCAGTTGATTTTTCTAAAGCGATTGAACTCTATGAAAAAGCAAGAACTTTAGGCAATACTAGTGCTGCTTTTATGCTTGCTTGTATATATCAACTTGGACAACACGGCGAGCCTAATCTTGCTCAGGCGATATATTTATATGAGCAGGCCATTCGAGGCAACTCAAACGACGCGTTGAGAAATTTAAATGATATCTCTATTAATGAAGAGGTTGCTAAAAAACTAGTAGACCTCGTATGGGATGAGCTGATTGAAGGCAGGCCATTTTCTGAAAAGACGTTAGCAGCATTAAGTAAATATTGCAAACCTATTATAATTGAGAAAATAACTGGTTCTGAGTTAAAAACAAGTGTTGCTTTTTTAAAGCAGTTAACATTTAACTTTCGACACCCCCTGACTTTAATCCTTAACGATAATGATGTGAGTAAACAAAGTAATGAGCTTAATAAAATAATACAACAGGCACGTTTACTGAATCCTGTAAGACAACTCTTTTTTAAGCAAAGTCAGCAGTCAACCTGTGCCTTAGCTAAGCTACCCCTCGAAATAACTGACTATATTTTGTCATTCACACAGCCAGGGCTTTTGTATGATAGAAAACGAGAACATAACAATAATTTTTCTGATGTTCAAAGTCAATTTAGTGAACAACACCTACAACGTATTGTTGATCTAATAAATCAACTTAAGAAAGAAGTTAATAGTCACTGGCCCTACCCTAATAAAAAAGCTAAAAAGGAAAAAATTAACGCCTTAGTCGATTTGATATCGCTATCTAAATCAATGACTATTAATGAAGCGATTGAAAAAATTGAGCAACGTTATCCAGTAATGAGAGAGGGCAAAACAAGTACAAGAACAAGTGATTTATTAGATGCTTTAAAATCCTCCGTAATCGTACCCAGTCAGCCTTAATCGCGTTAAAATTAATAATAGAATACGGCTTGTCTAGCAACTTATTTTTTTGGCGGATTCTCTTTTATTCAGAGTTTTAGGGTCTAATCATTAATTATCCCTCTTTATTATAACGCCCACCAAAATTTTTTTAATGCCTATCAAGGGCTGTTTTTACAACTACCTGTACTTTACCCTGATTAAGTCATGACTAGCCTAACCTCAGCGCTAAGGCTTAAGTAGGCCCTAGCGCTGAGTCAATAGGATTAATTACAGAACGTCACTTTTTCTTTCAAGCTACCGTCTTTTTTTATAGCACTGAAACGCATCGCATTAGCCTTAGAGCAAAATTTGCTTGTTGCTAAATTATACTCAACATTAAGCACCGCTTTATTGGCATTAATAAACGGCATTAAATCGTCACACTCATTGTACTCAAAGCATTGCTCATTGATGGCAAAATCAAAATAAGGCAATAATTGCTCAACTTGGTTGAGGTCGTTTTTTAATCCGACCGCAAGACCTGCTTGATGTGCCATATTAGCTAACGAGGCATTATAATAAGCTTGCTCAGCACTTTTCAAAGGAAAACCGGTTTTATTGGTATAGCCATCGACATTATCAAATTCAATGGCATCAAAGCCTTTCTCTTTACACATGTTAATACGGGCCTGCATGATAGGTAGGAGAATTTTAGTTTGTCGAATATCAAGCCATTTTTCGCCTGGCCAACCATTGGAGCTCCCTTTAACCGACTCAGGAAATTGATTGGCATCTGGACGCCAATCTTCCCAAGAGCCAGCACTCACATAACAAATTGCTTTACTGCCTTGGGTATGAATTTTATTAACAAGTTTAGCATCACTACTAAAACCGCTGATATCATAAATATCAGCTAAAACAGAAAATTTGGGTGTTTCAGAGATAACATAATTCCATTTAGCTCCCTGAGCGATTTGACTTGTACATTTTGCACAAGCTATGGGTGGCGGTAAATCAGAGTTTTGACCGTCTGCTCCTGGATAAGTTAATGTTAACTTAGTGTATGAAGAAATACCTAAGGGTGATTCTACCTGATAGAGGTAATCCACGGTCCCTGCAAGGTTAGCATTAGCAAGAACATCGGCTCTCGGTACAACCCAGCTGTTATTAGTTCCTGTTGTACTGCCAAGTGACTTGACTTTACTCCAATTCCAGCCAGGACCTACATACTTATACAAGACGTCATTTTCAATGAGGTAGTTTGCGTAAAGCCCGCCTTGTGGAAACCCACTACTTGCACGGTGCTCTAGGTCAAGATAAACCCGATAGTATTTTTGTAACGAAGTCACTGAGTAAGAAAAGTTAAACACGGTGTTATCCGCTGAGGCTTGCGGATTGGTAATCACATCTGCTATAGGGGCAGACCATGACGTATTCATAAAGAAGCAAACAGAAATAATCGTTGTTTTTTTTAAATTCATTATCCTATCCTTAGTGATGATTTTATGAAGTTGGCTCCAAAATTATTAAAACAACTGCTTAGTAATTAAAGCACCCAAACTTCATTTTTCAAGCTATTTAGCCTCGAAACTCAAAACTAATTAGTACTTATTACTTATCGTATTCAACATGAATAAGAAAAATGGACTAAAATTACCTCAATTGTATGAAGATTAGTAACACACTATTGGGATTAATCATATGTTTTACAAAAATCAACAAGTAAAAGATAAGGTTTCGCAAATTATTACGGTGCTTAGAAGTTTTTTTTCACGAGAAGAAGCTTTGCAAAATAATGGATTAGCGGGCGAAGAGGCCTTGCAAACCCGTGATTTTACCACGCTGCCACCGGAGATTTTACAGCAGATTGCCTCTTATTTAGATAATCCAAAAGATGTGGTGAGATTATTTCAATTATCAATTGCCTTAAATGATGTTTTTTCTAATGAGGCCTTTCTAAAAGAAATTGATTTTGAAAAAAATTATCTCCAATACCAAGATGCTCGTAATGAGAATATTATCAAAACTATGCCGGGTCCTAGTGCCAACAAATCACCTGATGTAACATTGAATATTTTACTTTATAGCTTAGAAAACCAGGAAAATATCCTTGCTACATACTGCAACACTTGCAAATAAAGTATCGTAATAATCGACTAGAGGCAGATCATGGAAAATATAAGTCCCTTATTAATCCAGTCAGAGGCTTTCAATCGATGAAAACCGCATACGCGACTATTAAGGATTTTGAAATAATACTCAGGTTCAAAAAAGAACAATTCTATGAGTGGAAGGTGGAAATACCATTCGAAGTAATGAACAAATTGGTTTATACAATTGAGATCTAGCCAAAAATTAAGATTCTTTAAATTGTTTCTTACTTACAACAGAGTCCCCTTCCTTATCTTTAATAGTATTTGCAATGCGGCAGTAAGACTACTAATAAGTGAAATAGGTTGCAAAAATTAGTAGTCTTTATACAATCACCCCTTTTTGTTGAGCACTCTATACATGACTTACATTGAATCCTCTAGGCTGATTAATGAAGACCGCTTCATCCCTGAAGTTGTTCAAGAAATATTAGCGGGAAACACGAGACGACTACCATTATTAATAGATAAGCTTAATTTACCCGCGTTTAAAAAACGGCTAGAAACGGATAGTGCATTACAACAGGTGATTGCGAAGGTCTGTGCTGACTGTGAGCAGCAAATCAAAGACGGCAACTCCTTTGCTTTGGTACTGCAAGCACGCTTGTATTATTTTGGGGTAGGTTATCCACTAGATTATCAAAAGACGATTTACTTGTATGAGCGGGCCATACCATTAGGCCATAGTGAGGCTATGTTTGGTCGAGCGGTGATGCACTATTTAGGCCGAGGCGGCCCAGTAAATCTTCCCGAAGCCATTCGCCTCTATGAGCAAGCGATACAATTAGGCAATAGTAGTGCCATGTTTAATCGTGCCCTGATGCATGAGCGAGGCCAAGGTGGGCCCGTGAACTATCCTGAAGCCATTCGCCTCTATGAGCAAGCCATACAATTAGGCCATAGTAGTGCCATGACTAATCGCGCTTTTATGCATGAGCGAGGCCAAGGTGGGCCCGTGAACCTTCCTGAAGCCATTCGTCTCTATAAGCAAGCTATACAATTAGGTAATAGTGAGGCCATGTATTACCGCGCCCTTATGCATGAAAATGGTCAAGGCGGGCCTGTAAATTTATCCGAAGCCATTCGCCTCTATGAGCAAGCCATACAATTAGGCAATAGTAATGCCATGAATGGTCGCGCCCTTATGCATGAGCAAGGCCAAGGTGGGCCTGTAAATTTACCCGAAGCCATTTACCTCTATGAGCAAGCCATACAATTAGGCAATAGTTATGCCATGAATAATCGCGCCAATCTATATCGATTCGGTCAAGACGGGCCTGTAAATTATCCCGAGGCTATCCGGCTCTATGAGCAAGCCATACAATTAGGCGAGCATAGTGGTTTTATGGTGAATCGGGCAACAATGCATCAAAATGGTCAAGGCGGACCTGTGAATTTACCCGAAGCCATTCGCTTGTATGAATGTGCCGCTCGCCAAGGAAATTCTTACGCTCTAGATCATCTTAAAAAAACGACCTTCAATGAAAATCTAGCGAAACAACTTCTTGAAATCATCTGGCGTGACCTTGTAGTTGGTCAATCTTTTACTACCAGGACCCTTTCAGCATTAAGTCAATATTGTAAATCAGAGATTATTAATCGTTTAAAAGAAGAACCCCTAAGCACAAGCCTGACCTTCTTGAAACAACTAAAGACCAATCCCAACCATCCGCTTGCTTTCATTCTCAATGACGGCCAACTGACGCAAGCGCACCAAACCGACGAATTTAAATCACTCATGGCTCAGGCAAAAACAACCCTTGATACACGGATTACTTTTTTTAACCAAGGCACTAAACAAGAAACAAACTCAGGCTTTAACCGCTTACCCTTAGAGCTTAAAATGACCCTTTTTTCATTCGTGCAACCCAATTTGGACGCTGATAAACAGGAAAACTTTTTTTTACCTAAATTAAATTTGTTTTAGAAAGGGCCCTATAAGATTAAGCGTCTAATTTTTGCAAGGCTTAGTTTGAAAATTTAAACGCCAATTCAATAAGCACTTAACTTAAAGGTTAAGCTGTAGGCCATTAGAAGGTAATTGTTCATTTAACAATAGCTGGTAATGGCTTACAAAGGCTTGTAAAAACAAGTCACTTTCGGATACCTGTTGCAAAGACAGTAGCCAGTCTTTGACCTTTTTCTCAGCTTGACTGATTAACGTGTTAACCAATTGATAAAATAACTGAGGGTGGGTATGCACTAAAGACGCACCTTCTTCCCTGATAAATTTATTTTGGTCAGCAGATGTGAGTTTCGAAACCAAGGTAATTAAACACGAGCCAGCCACTTCCTGAGCCTCTTTGTCAGTACCGGTCAGTCTTTCCTTAAGCACTGAGAGCAATTGCCTTACCTCCCTTGGTGACACCCGGGGGATAAGGACAGATAAACAGTTGAGCGCTGCTTGTCGTACATTCCACTCATTATCTGTCAATTTCACCTGCACGGCGGGTAGTAGTGCACTGAGCTCAATGGATGATACGCGAGGAATAAGCCTGGCTAAACAGTTGAGTGCCGCTTTTCGTACATTCCAGACATTATCCGCTAAATTCAACTGCACGGCGAGCAACAACGTACTGACTTCATTGGGTGATACGTACGGAATAAGCGTGGATAAACACTTAAGCGCCGTTTGCCGTACCCTCCAATCGTTGTCCACTAATTTCAACTGCACGGTGGGCAGCAGTGTACTCATCTCATTGGGTGACACGTACGGAATAAGCATGGCTAAACACTTGAGCGTCACTTGTCTTACATCCCACTCAATATTGGCCAATTTTAATTGCACGACTGGCAGTAGTGCACTCACCTCACTGAGGGGCACCCGAGGGATAAGGAGAGTTAAACACTTAAGCGTCTGTAGTATATAGCTATCATTATCTGCTAATTTTAACTGTACGGCGAGCAACAGCGCACTCACCTCACTGGGTGCGACCTGGGAGATAAGGAGGCTTAAACACTTGAATGCTGCTTCCCGCACATTCCATTCATTATCTGCCAATTTTAACTTTACGGTTTGCAGCAATGCATTGACTTCATTAGATGATAGGCGCGGGATATTCACAGTTAAGCACTTGAGCGCCGCTTGTCGTACAATCAACTCATTATCCGTTAATTTTAGCTGGATAGCTGGCAACAATGCATTGACCTCCCTGGATGACAGACATGGGATAAGCACGGCTAAACATTTGAGCGCCGCGTGTTGCATCATCCGGTCATTATCCAACAATTTTAATTGCACGGCGGGCAGCAGCGCACTCACCTCACTGGATGACACGTACGGAATAAGCACGGCTAAGCAATCGAGCGCCGCCTTTCGTACAGACCACCAACCACTATCCGCTAATTTTAACTGCACGGCGGGCAGTAGCGCACTCACCTCACTGGATGACACGTATGGAATAAGCATGGCTAAACAATTGAGTGCCATTTGTCGTACCATCCACTCCTTGTCTGTTAATTTTTGCTGCTCGGCTTGCAGCAGCGCACTGATTTCACTAGGTAACAAGCAAGGTATAAGCAGAGCTAAACACTTGAGCGCCGTTTGTCGTATAGCCCAAAAATGATCTGTTACCTTCAACTGGATGGCTGATAGCAGTGCATTGACCTCCCTAGGTGATAGGCGTGGGATAAGCACGGCTAAACACTTAAGTGCTGCTTCTCGTATATCCTCATAATTATCCACCAATTTCCCCTGCACAGCGGGCAGCAGCCTACTGACCTCAGTAAGCGATACACGCGGGATAAGCACAGTTAAGCAATTGAGGGCTGCTTGTCTTACATACCAATTATTATCGTCTAACTTTAACCGAATGGCTGGTAGCAACGCACTGCTTTCACTGGTTGATAAGCGCGGAATAAAAAGGGCTAAACAGTTGAGCGCTGCTACTCGTACACTCCCATCATTACTCGTCAGTTTCACCTGCACAGTTGGCAGCAGCGCACTTACTTTGTCAGTTGCGATAAAGCCAGGTAGTAAGAGGGTTAATAATTCAAACCCTTGACAAATTTCCCTGGAATGCTCGCTATTTAATTTGGCTTTAATCTCATCTAAAGTGGCATCTGCTACTTTAAGCTCTTGCCCTTTCAATTGACCTAATAGACGCATGACAGCCAGTTTACTTGCTAGTTCCCAGAAAGGATTTTTCATAAGCAGCCATAAAGCATTTAACAGACGATGATGAGCGGCTGCCGAAAAAGCAATAGTGGTCATTATCGGATGCGTTTGCGACTGTAATAAATCCATGAGTAATCGTTGTTGATAAACCACCGCCTCCTGCTCTTGCTTTTCTAATAAGGCAAGCGTCGCAAGAAATGATTGCTGCTTATCGAGCAGGCGACACTTTAAATATAACTCTTGGGCAGACAGTTTTGAATAAATTAAAAGTAAGGGTGGATCAGCAGGTAGCTTGGCAAAAAAGTTAAAGGAAGAACGCATTGTGGACTTTATAATAATAAAAAAGCGTATTCTATTAGCTGCGTGCTTTTTTTTAAAACTAATTATTCATTTTTTTCATTTAAGAAAAAATCTCAAGAAAGGACCGTTCTTGAGACTATTCCACCTATTTATAAAGGATACAGGCATTATTGCTAAGAGCCATTCTGAAGATAGATTTGGATCGAGTAGGAGCATTCGCCTTTTAAGTGCTTACTCAATTTAAATACCTATTAATTTATAAGTAATCTCGAAACGAACATTATTTAAGCTAAAATAGTTAACCCTTTATCGGCTATTAAATTTAATAGTTTTAAAGAGGTGCCTCTTGGGTGTTTTTCCCCCTGTTCCCATTGGCGAACAGTTGATGGCGATGTGTTTAAATATTTAGCGAAAACGACCTGACTAACATGCTCTTTTAGACGCAAGGTTTTAATTTCTTGCGCTGTAAAAGATTTAATAGGAGGCAAACATAATGCATCAAATTCATGCATTGTAGTAGCATCTACAATACCAGCATCATAAAGACCTTTAGCGGACCCATGCACAACATCTAAAATTGATTTTTTCATTTTTCACCTACTCTAATTAGATTGCCAGAATCTAATGCATTCATAATTTCTATATCTGATAAAGAAAAATAAATTTTGGCTAATTTTTTTAAAGCTTTAAGCTCTTTATCATTAATATTAGCTTTTTTGTTTTTTGCAAAACTATATATAAAAAGGCTTTATTATTAAATTTAAAGGCAACTATAGTTCTCGCGCCTCCTCGCTTACCTTTATTATCTAATGGAATTCTTTTTTTATAAATGTTACCACCTAGATTAGCATCAAATAACCCATTATTCATTTCTGAGATGGCAACTGCTCGGAAATCTTGTGCTCTTTAGCCCATTCCGAAAAGGCATTGACTTTATATATTTCCAATTTTTTCTATTTTAAATAATTATATCACTTAGTGTTATAATTGCAAATATTTATTACGCTAAACGGCTGCGTTGCAAATACAATTAAAGATAATAAAAGTTAAATTTTAGGTAGATCTTACTTGTAAAGTCCGAACTGCTCATTGATAAAAGACACTTCATTGCAAGTACCATACATCCAGGCATTAAATTGTCCTTTCTTAAACATGCGCATGATTTCAAATCCTTTAATGGTGGCATAAGCGGTTTTCATCGATTGAAAGCCTAAAGTTGGATTAATGAGCCGTTTAAGCTTGCCAGGGTCAGCTTCTAAGCGATTATTACGATATTTAATTTGATGATGTTGAACACGGGCTGAAAGGTACCCTTCTTTTTTCAAGACTTTAATCGCTTAAGCATAAGCTGGATTTTTATCAGTATTGATCACACTAATATCACAAGTTGGATTGTTCTTTATTAATTTTTTCAAAAATCGAATAGCTGCTTTGGCATTGCGGCGATGAGACAGATAAAAATCAATGGTGTTACCACCCTCATCAATGGCTCGGTACAAGTATTTCCATTGGCCTTTCACTTTGATATACGTTTCATCGAGATGCCAACGGTTTGAATAGCGCTTTTTATACCAGTCTAAT
The DNA here is from genome assembly GCF_900452395.1 of Legionella beliardensis. Taxonomy (NCBI): domain Bacteria; kingdom Pseudomonadati; phylum Pseudomonadota; class Gammaproteobacteria; order Legionellales; family Legionellaceae; genus Legionella; species Legionella beliardensis. The sequence continues at coordinate 16,208 of NZ_UGNV01000006.1, read as the reverse complement.
CGCTTTTTTAATTCAGGCGCATAATGCTGTACCCAGCGATAAACCGTCGTGTGCTCCAAGTTTAGACCACGCTCTGCCATCATTTCTTCTAAATCTCTATAGCTGATGCCGTACTTGCAGTACCAGCGTACGCATTGCAGGATCACTTAGCCGTGAAAATGACGCCATTTGAAATCAGATTGATTTTTTAAACTCCTAGAAGTAACTAGCTAAATCTACTTAGTATACAATTATCTTATTTTTTGCAACACGACCAAAATTTATTACTTTTAGCAAAAAAGTTTGCATGTAAATATAATATTACTTGCTAAAAATCCGGTTCTGTCATTATATCCAAAAACAGGCGGCATCATCGAAAATTATGATGTCGAGAAAAAAATCCTTTTTTTGTAGGTTCAGCTATATGAGCTGAAGTGGGTAAAGTTGCTTCGTTAGGAAATTTATTAACTATTTTTTTCAAATCGTCACACTCTTTTTTTAAAGTTACATTTTCTTGTTGCAGAATCCTTATTTGTTCCTCAAGAACACTTAATTTATCGAGTAGCTGAGAAGTTGAATAATCCTGAGTTACAGCTGTTGCTTTTTTAAGTATTTCTGAGCACTCAATTTTGAGAGCACTTAACTCTTGATAGTGTACTCTACGAGTTTCTTCTTCTTGTTTTCTTTTAAGTTCACTCTCATCTATTATGCTAACTAATTGCGCTTGAGTCTCTTGAAATCTTAAAGTACTTTCTTCAATTTCTTGTTTTCTTTTGAGTTCACTCTCATCTATTATGCTAACTAATTGCGCTTGAGTCTCTTGAAATCTTAAAGTACTTTCTTCAATAAATGCATTTGCTTTCTTTAAGTTTTCTACGTTTTTCTCGTTTTCGAGCCCGAGAGTGATAAAAGCGCTTTCTAAACCGGTTAGCTTTCTATTTGAAAGGCTGTCTTTCTCGCTAGCATATAATTGATTAGCAATTATAGCTGCTCCTTCTTCAAAGATATGTCTCAATCGTTGTGTTTCTTCTTCGCCTTGTTCACTAGAAAGATTATATTTCACTTGATTGCTAACTAATTTGGCAACAGTTCCAATACTAGGCATAACGCTCATATCAATAGCATTAACAGCATTAGTCTTAGGCTTAAAAGGAAGCATAATGATTTGAGCTTCTGCAAATAAGGCATCAATTCTACCTATTTTCTTATGTAAAAACCGGTAGGCTTCGAAAAGCCCAGCCGTCCATGACTTTGAAAATGGCTCTAAATTTTTATAATAATTTCTTGCTAAATCCACTTTGATTTGGATAGTCGAAAAAAGAATATCAGTAGGATTACATTTTAGATCTTTTACTAAGGTTTTAATTTCGTGAGATAGTTGTTGAAGCTCTTTAAAACCTACATGGTTATAAGGTACTGGTTTAGTCATAAATTAAAAATCTTGATTCATTGAATGGCAATAATATATTCAGCTTTAATAATGTCAATTAAAATCAAAACATCTACAATTAGATGTATGGGCAAGGAAGTTAATGAAGACGCTTGGTTTTTCAAGTCAAAAGCCTATCAAACGTGCCTATCAACAAAATGCGAACAAGGTGAAGACGTGGGTGACTCAAACCTACCCGGCTATTAAAGTCAGAGCATCAAAAGAAGGGGCACGAATCTATTTTGCCGATGAAATGGGTTATCCAATCCACTGATAATCGTGGCAGAACTTATGGCTTGATTGGCAAAACACCTGTGATTAAAAAGTCAGGCTCTCGAGTTAAAGCTAATATGTTAGCAGCCATTAGCCCACACGGATTCATGAATTGGATGGTCTTTACAGACACGTGCGATAGTTAAAAATTCATTGAGTTTTTAGAGCGTATGCGCCGCCAAGTCAAGCAAAAAATATTTCTTATTGTTGATAATCTTAAAGTACATCACAGTAAAAAAGTCCAGCGTTACATTAATCAGTTTAAAGAAGACATTGAAATTTTTTTTGCCCCCTTATAGCCCTGAATTAAATCCTCAGGAGTTAGTTAACCAAGATGTCAAGGCTAACTGCAATCATTTGAGCGCACTGAAAACCTTGAATGACTTAACCATAAATATTCACTATTATCTGACAAAAATTCGATTTAATCCCGATAAAATCATGAACTTCTTTAAGAAAAAAGAGGTTGCTTATGCAACTATATAATTATGGCACTGTTGCAAAAACGACGTTTGTTTGTAATTTAATCTACCTTGATTGAATAATAGAATTAAAAAATGCGCTCAATTAAACCTTTGGCTTTTAAATGGCGTCAATTTCAATTTTGCAATGTGCTGGTACTGCAAATATGGGCTCAGTTATCGCAATTTAGAAGAAACGATGGCAGAACGTGGATTCACACTGGATATTACGACAATTTATCGCTGGGTTCAGCACTATGCGCCTGAGTTAAAGAAAAGACTAGACTGGTATAAAAAGCGTTACTTAAGAAGATCGCACCTCGATGAAACCTATATTAAATTGAAAGGCGAATGGAAATACCTATATAGAGCCATTGATGAAGGTGGCAATACCATTGATTTTTACTTGTCCCATCGGCGTAATGCCAAAGCAGCTAAACGGTTTCTTAAGAAACTAATCAATAATAATCCGACTTGTGATATTAATGTGATTAATACGGATAAGAATCCAGCTTATAATCAGGCCATTAAGGAATTGAAACAGGAAGGAAATTTAGCGCCGCATGTTAACCATTTGCAAATCAAATATCGTAATAATCGCCTGGAATTAGACCATAGTAAACTCAAACAACTGATTAATCCTACGCTTGAGTTTCAATCAATGAAAACTGCCTATGCGACTATTATAGGCTTTGAAATCATGCGAATGTTTAGAAAAGGACCCTATTTAAGATTCAGCGTCTAATAATGACAAAGCTCAGTAATTCAATAACTAACCTAGCTTAAAGGTTAGGCTGTGGGCTATTAGAGGGCAATTGTTCGTTTAGCAATATTTTATAGTTTGTTACGAAGGCTTGTAGAAACTGGTCATTTTCAGGTATGGATTGCAAAAGTTGCAACAAATCCCGTTCTTTTCTCTCTGGTTGACTGATTAGCACATTAATTAATTGATAAAATAGTTTAGGGTAAGCACTAACTAGAGAATTACCATCCTCTCTTATGAATTTATTTTGCTCAGCATAAGTTAGCTTAGTTACCAGTTTAATTAAACACAAGCCAACAACCCCATGAACATTTACATTGTTATCTATATAACCAGACATCAAGACAGTTAATAACTCAGCTTGGTTAGTTTCTCCAAGCTCTTTACTCTTTAATTTGGTTTCAATCTCATCAAAAATGGTATTCGCTAGTGTAAAGTCTTGACCTTTTAGTTTACATATCAACTTTAGTACAGCCAATTTATTTGTTAATCCTAATAAAGGATTTTTTATAAGCCACCATAAGGCACTTAGCAGGCGATTATAATAGGCTTTCGAGAAAGAAATAGCAGTCATTAGTGAGTACTTTTGCGAGTATAATAAGCTCATTATCAAGCGTTGCTGATAACTAACTGCTGCTTGCTCTTGCTTTTCTAATAAGGCAATCGTCGCTATAAACGACTGTTGCTTATCTAATACGCGACACTTTAGATATAACTCTTGAGCAGGCAGTTTTGAGTAAATTAAAAGTAATACATCAATAGGTAAGTTTGCAAAGAAATTAAGGGAGAAGGGCATCGTATTCTTTAAATGATAAAAGAATATATTTTAGTGATTTTATGAATTTTTTTAAAACTGATTATTCAATTTTTTCATTTAAGAAAAACCATTACAAAACGACCTATTTTTTGACATTAGCTAGCTCATTACAAATAAGCATTACATCCTAAAATTATTTTCTGAAATGGATCCTAAATCATTGTATTCGATTGCTTTTTGAATACATTCAAGTGCTATTTTGCGTAAATTTTTAAATAAATTATTTTTTCTTCTGCGGTTTGGGGCAAATTAGTGTTATAAAGGTATTGATTTATTTTATTAGTATATCGTTTACTTACACCATTGAAATGGTTCATGTAATTTAAAACTGAGTGGGGCAGAATAGGAAGTATGTTGCCATTCTTAAGGCCAATTTCAGGCGACTGACGGTTAAAAAACCGATATAAAGGATTAACAGCTGGCGTGTTTTTAACTCGATCGATTTCAGCTTGCACTTCAAGCTAAACATTATAAGGCATAACATTAACTTTCAAATTACTTGGAATTTTTGCTTTTATTCTTTCATAAATTTTTTCATCCAGTGTATCAATAATAATCACTTTAATGTTTGGGCATTCGGCGAAAACACGATCCTCAATGCAATTGAGATTTTCTCGTAAAATGATTGTTCTTAGATTACAACATCCATAAAATGCACCAAGCTCTATTGTTTGTAACGTGGGTGGTGTATCAAGTAAAGAGAGATTTTTGCATTCATGGAATGCCCATGCAGCGATTGTTTTAAGATTATGAGGCCAAACTATTTCTATAAGGTTGGTGCAACCTGTTGCGAAAAATTGAATTTAAACTAAATTGTGTTTAAAAATAAAGAAAATTATTTACTAAAACTAAGCTATATATTGTCCTTAGGTTAACTACGGTTGGCGAAATAAGAAACGACCGTCTTGCAACACCACCAGATGTTCATCTTGCTAGACGTGCTACCAACTATTTTGTGCTAAAATTAAACAACAAAAGCTTATTTTATTGTTATATGAACAAACCAGCACCATATGCTTTTTCTCAAATCCATCAAATTATTTTATTTACCTCAAGCGCCTATAGTTAGGTTGAAATCTTTTTTGATTAAACACACAGTAATGCAATAAGACTACTAATAAGTGAAATAGGTTGCAAAAATCAGTAGCCTTTATACAATCAACCCTTTTTTGTTGAGCACTCTATACATGACTTACATTGAATCCTCTAAGCTGATTAATGAAGACCGCTTCATCCATGAAGTTGTTCAAGAAATATTAGCGGGAAACACGAGACGACTACCATTATTAATAGATACGTTTAAGTTACCTGTGTTTAAAAAACGGCTAGAAACGGATAGGGCATTACAACAGGTGATTGCGAAGGTCTGTGCTGACTGTGAGCAGCAAATCAAAGACGGCAACTCCTTTGCTCTGGTACTGCAAGCACGCTTGTATTATTTTGGGATAGGTTATCCACTAGATTATCAAAAGACGATTTACTTGTATGAGCGGGCCATACCATTAGGCAATAGCGAGGCTATGTTTGGTCGAGCGGTGATGCACTATTTAGGCCGAGGCGGCCCAGTAAATCTTCCCGAAGCCATTCGCCTCTATGAGCAAGCGATACAATTAGGCAATAGTTATGCCATGATTGGTCGCGCCCTTATGCATGAGCAAGGCCAAAGTGGCCCTGTAAATTTACCCGAAGCCATTCGCCTCTATGAGCAAGCCATACAATTAGGCAATAGTTATGCCATGAATAATCGCGCCACCCTATATCGATTCGGTCAAGGCGGGCCTGTAAATTATCCCGAGGCTATTCGGCTCTATGAGCAAGCCATACAATCAGGCAATAGTAATGCCATGAATAATCGCGCCTTGATGCACCAGAATGGTCAAGGTGGGCCTGTAAATTATCCCGAGGCTATTCGGCTCTATGAGCAAGCCATACAATTAGGCAATAGTTATGCCATGAATAATCGCGCTTTGATGCATGAGCGAGGCCAAGGTGGGCCTGTAAATTATCCCGAGGCTATTCGGCTCTATGAGCAAGCCATACAATTAGGCAATAGTTATGCCATGAATAATCGCGCTTTGATGCATGAGCGAGGCCAAGGTGGGCCTGTAAATTTACCCGAAGCCATTCGCCTCTATGAGCAAGCCATACAATTAGGCCATAGTGATGCCATGTTTTACCGTGCCGTGATGCATCAGCAAGGCCAAGGTGGGCCTGTAAATTTACCCGAAGCCATTCGCCTCTATGAGCAAGCGATACAATTAGGCGATAGTGATGCCATGACTAATCGTGCCCTGATGCATGAGCAAGGCCAAGGTGGGCCCGTGAACTATCCTGAAGCCATTCGCTTGTATGAATGTGCCGCTCGCCAAGGAGATGCTTACGCTATACATCGCCTTACATTAATAACCTTCAATGAAAATCTAGCGCAACAACTTCTTGAAATCATCTGGCGTGACCTTCTTACGGGGCAATCTTTTACTACCAGGACCCTTTCAGCATTAAGTCAATATTGTAAATCAGAGATTATTAACCGTTTAAAAGAAGAACCCCTAAGCACAAGCCTGACCTTCTTGAAACAACTAAAGACCAATCCCAACCACCCGCTTGCTTTCATTCTTAATGACGGCCAACTGGCGCAAGCGCACCAAACCGACGAATTTAAATCACTCATGACTCAAGCAAAAACAATCCTTGATACACGAATTACTTTTTTTAACCAAGGCACTAAACAAGAAACAAACTCAGACTTTAACCGCTTACCCTTAGAGCTTAAAATGACCCTTTTTTCATTCGTGCAACCCAATCTAGACTCTGATAAACAGGTAAACTTTTTTCTACCTCAATTAAATTTGTTTTAGAAAGGGCCTATAAGATTAAGCGTCTAATTTTAAGGCTCAGCTTAAGACATTAGAGGCCCATTTAATAACTACCTGTTCAACGGTTAAGCTGCGGACTATTGGAAGGTAATTGTTCATTTAACAATAGCTGGTAATGGCTTACAAAGGCTTGTAAAAACAAGTCACTTTCGGATACCTGTTGCAAAGACAGTAGCCAGTCTTTGACCTTTTTCCCAGCTTGACTGATTAACGTGTTAACCAATTGATAAAATAACTGAGGGTGGGTATGCACTAAAGACGCACCTTCTTCCCTGATAAATTTATTTTGGTCAGCAGATGTGAGCTTCGAAACCAAGATAATTAAACACGAGCCAGCCACTTCCTGAGCCTCTGTGTCAGTACCCGTCAGTCTTTCCTTAAGCACTGAGAGCAATTGCCTTACCTCGCTTGGTAACATTCGAGGGATAAGGACAGGTAAACAGTTGAGCATTGCTTGTTGTACCCTCCAATCATTGTCCACTAAATTCAACTGCAAAGCAGGCAGCAGCGCTCTCACCTCACAAGGTGACAGGCACGGGATAAGTAGGGCTAAACAGTTAAGTGCCGCTTGTCGCACCCCCCCATCATTATCCGCTAATTTCACCTGCACGTCGGGCAGCAGCGCTCTCACCTCATTGGATAATACGTACGGAGTAAGCATGGCTAAACAGTTAAGCGCCGCTTGTCGCGCCTCCCCATCATTATCCGCTAATTTCACCTGCACGTCGGGCAGCAGCGCTCTTACCTCGCGGGGTGACAAGTGTGGTATAAGCACAGCCAAGCACTTGAGCGCCATTTGTCGCACTCCCCAATTGTTATCCGCTAAATTCAACTGTAAGGCAGGCAGCAGCGCTCTTACCTCACGGGGTGACAAGTGTGGTATAAGCACAGCTAAGCACTTGAGCGCCATTTGTCGCACTCCCCAATTGTTATCCACCAAATTCACCTGCACGGTAGGCAGCAGCGCTCTCACCTCACGGAGTGACAAGTGTGGTATAAGCACAGCTAAGCACTTGAGTGCCACTTTTTGTATCGTCAGGTCATTATCCAACAATTTTAATTGCACGCCTGACAGTAGTGCACTCACTTTACTGAGTGGCGACTGAGAAATAAGGAGGGTTAAATACTTGAGCACCGTTGCTCGTACAGACCACTCATTATCCACCAGTTTCAACTTAGCTGTTTGCAGCAGCTGGCTTACTTCATCGGGTGACAGGCGAGGGATAAGCACCGCTAAACAGTCGAGCGCCGCTTCTCTTACAAACCACTCATTGTTTGCCAGTTTTAACTGGGCTGCTTGCAGCAACTGACTCACTTCACTAGGCGACAGACGAGGGATAAGCACCGCTAAACAATTGAGCGCCGCTTTTCGTACAAACCAATCATTATTTGCCAGTCTTAACTGGACGGCTTGCAGCAACTGACTCACTTCACTAGGCGACAGACGAGGGATAAGCACCGCTAAACATTTAAGCGCTGCTTTGTGTACCTTCCAATTATTACCAGCCAATCCTAACTGCACGACTGGTAGCAGCAGCTGATTCACCTCATTAGGCGATAGGCAAGGGATAAGCACCGCTAAACACTTGAGCGCTGCGTCTCGTACACTCTCGTGCTCATCCGCCAATTTCAACTGTAGGGCTGACAGCAGCTGTTTCACCTCATTAGGTGATAGGCGAGGGATAAGCATCGCTAAACAGTTGAGCACTGCTCGTTGTACAGTCTTATCATTAACAGCCAGTTTCAATTGCACGATTGGCAGCAGCGCACTTAACTTATCAGTTGCGATAAAGCCAGGTAGCAAGAGGGTTAATAATTCAAACCCTTGACAAATTTCCCCGGAATACTCGCTATTTAATTTGGCTTTAATCTCATCTAAAGTGGCATCTGCTACTTTAAGCTCTTGCCCTTTCAATTGACCTAATAGTCGCATGACAGCCAGTTTACTTGCTAGTTCCCAGAAAGGATTTTTCATAAGCAGCCATAAAGCATTTAACAGACGATGATGAGCGGCTGCCGAAAAAGCAATAGTGGTCATTATCGGATGCGTTTGCAACTGTAATAAATCCATGAGTAATCGTTGTTGATAAACCACCGCCTCCTGCTCTTGCTTTTCTAATAAGGCAAGTGTTGCAAGAAATGATTGCTGCTTATCGAGCAGGCGACACTTTAAATATAACTCTTGGGCAGACAGTTTTGAATAAATTAAAAGTAAGGGTGGATCAGTAGGTAGATTTGCAAAAAAATTATACGAAGAAAGCATGGCGTTCGTTAAATAATAAAAAAGGTATTATAGTGGCTTTATGCTTTTTTTAAAAACAGATTATCTAGGTTTGTCATCTAAGAATAAGTCTTAAGAAAGGGCCCAATTTAAGATTAAGCGTCTAATTGTTGCCAAGGCTAGGATTAGAAAATAGACGCCAATTTAATATGTACTAATCTAGGGATTAAGTTCTAGGCTAGTAGAAGGCAATAGTTCGTTTAACAACGCCTTATAATTTGTTACAAAGATTTGTAGAAGCAAGTCACTTTCTGATGCCTGTTGCAATAGTTGTAGCCCACTCTTTGTATCAGCTTGACTCATTAGCGCATTAATTAATTGATAAAATAGCTTAGAATGGGCACTACCTAAAGAGGCGCCATACTCCTTTATAAATTTATTTTGCTCCAAATCCGTAAGCTTGGAAACCAGGACAATTAACCACAGACCAGCCATTTCATGAGCAGCTGTCTCAGCACCTGCCAATTTTTCCTTAGTTATTAAGAGTAACTGATTTACTTCGCTTGGTGACACGTGATGGATAAGAACAGTTAAACAATTAAGCGCCACTTGTTGTACAATCTTGTCATTATCCGCCAGTTTCAACTGAACTACTGGCAGCAGCGCACTGAGCGCACTGGATGACACGTGGGGAATAAGAACGATTAAACACTCAAGCGCCGCTTCTCGTACACACCTCTCATTATCCGCCAGTTTTAACTGAACCACTGGCAGAAGCGTACTGACATCACTGGGCGATATGTGAGGAGCGAGTACGGTTAAACACTTAAGCGCTGCTTGGCATACAAACCTCTCATTATCCGCCAATTTTAACTGAGCTGCTGGCAGCAGTGCACTGACCTCACTGGGTGATACGTAAGGAGCAAGTACGGTTAAACACTCAAGCGCCGCTTGGCGTACACACCACTTATTATCCGCCAGTTTCACCTGAACCACTGTCAGAAGCGCACTGACCTCACTAGGTGATACGTGAGGAGCGAGTATAGTTAAACACTCAAGCCCCACTTGGCATACAGAACTCTCATTATCCGCCAATTTTAACTGAGCTGCTTGCAGCAGTGCACTAACCTCACTAGGTGATACGTGAGGAATGAGTATAGCTAAACATTTAAAAATCTCTTCTCTTACATACCCCTGATTGTCCGCGAGTTTAGACTTAACCATTTGCAGTAGTGTACTGACCTCCCTAGATGATACGTGAGGAATGATTATAGCTAAACACTTGAACACTGCTTCGGGTACATACGACTCATAATTTGCCAATTTCAATTGAACCATTTGCAGCAGGGCACTAACCTCACTAGGTGATGCATGAGGCATAAATATGGTTAAACAATTGAGCATCTCTTTTGATATATATCTCATATCCGCCAGTGTCGACTGAAATATTGGTAGATGCGCACTACTCTCACTGGGTGACATGTGAGAAATGAGTGTGGTTAAACAATTGAGAGCTGCTTTTTGTACAGGCCATACCTTACTCGCTAGCTTCGGCTGAACTGCTTGCAATACCACACTGTGTTCGCTGGATGACAGGTGGGGAATAAGTACCGCCAAACAATTGAGGGCCGCTTGTGGTACAGGCCATACCTCACTCGTTAACTTCGGCTGAACCGCTTGCAATACCACACTGCGCTCAGTGGGTGACAAGTGGGGAATAAGCACAGTTAAACAATTGAAGGCCGCTTGTGGTACGGGCCATACTTTACTCGCTAGCTTCGGCTGAACCGTTTGCAATATCACACTGCGCTCAGTGGGTGACAGATGAGGAATAAGTACCGCTAAACAATTGAGGGCAATTTCTTGTACATTCACCTTTCCTCGTACATTCACCTTATCCGCCAGTGTCGATTTAATCCTTTGTAGCAGCGCACTAACTTCACTAGATGACACGTGAGGAATAAATACAGTTAAACATTCAAGCGCCGCCTGTCTCATCCTCTCATCACGGCTCAACAGGTTCAACTGAACTGCTTTAAACAGCACACCAAATTGAGCCGTTGCTATAAGTTCAGGCATCAGGACCGTTAATAATTTAAGTCCTTGATAAACTTCTTTATGACGTTTGCTTTTTAATTTAGTTTCAATCTTATCTAGAGTTACATCCTCTAATATAGGCTCTTGACCTTTCAATTTATTTAATAGTCGTATTACAGCTAGCTTACTTGTCAGTTCAAAGAAAGGATTTTTCATAAGCCGCAATAAAGTGTTTAATAGACGATTATGAGAGACTTCTGAAAAAGCAATGGTAGTCAATGTCGGATGCGTTTGTGAATTTAATAAATCCATTATCAATCGCTGTTGATAATCAACCGCCACTTGGTTGTGCTTTTCTAATAAGGCAATTGTCGCCAGAAACGACTGTTGCTTATCTAACAATCGACACTTCAAATATAATTCTTGCGCAGGAAGCTTTGAGTGAATTAAAAGTAAAACATCAACGGGCACGGTTGTAAAAAAGTTAAGAGAAGAAAGCATGGTGCTCTTTAAATGACAAAGGAGTTCATTGTAATGATTTTATGACTTTTTTTAAATCAATTATTCATTTTTAACAAAAAATCTTAAAAAACGGCCCTTTTAATAATTTCGACGCTATTTTATTTAAAGTTAATAAATTGCTATATCGTCTTTTGCGCTAGAGTTATTGTCTAGCGGCCAATGGAAATACTTGTATCGCGCAATTGATGAGGGTGGTAATATTATTGATTTTATTTCTCCCATCGCCTTAATGCTAAAGCAGCGAAACGGTTTCTGAAAAAATTACCGACCTGCGACATTAGTGTTACTAATACCGATAAAAATTCAGCTTATAATCACGCTATTAAGCATTAAAACAGGAAGGCTGTTTATCTAACGAGTAAAGCACCAGCAAATCAAATATCGTAATAACCACTTAGAGTCTGCCCATGGCAAACTCAAACGCTCATTAATCCAACTTTAGAGTTACAATCAACGAAAACCGCTTATGCTACTATCAAAGGTTTGGAAATGATGCGCATGTTTAAGAAAGGACAATTCAATATCTAGCTACATAGTACGAGAGCCGAAGTATCTTTTATTAATGAACAGTTCAGTATTTACAAGTGAGATCTACCTAAAATTAACTTTATATATCCTTGATAGTATTTGTAACGCAGCCTTTAAACTTATATTAAAGAGAACGATCTCTCGTTCTCTTTAATTTTATATTATGGTTGCCAAATATCTGTTATTAATTTTGCTGACAAATCATTTCTATTTAATGTACCAAGTTGATAGATTTCTTCAATTGTTTTTAAAAGACTATAGTGCGTATATCGAGAATTTGAGCGCATACTAGCCTTTACTCCCGCACCTACGAATGCTGTATAAACTTTGTTAGCCTCTGTCCAGGCATCTTCATCAAAAGTAAGAATGAAGAGTGTATCTTTCATCACATTAGGATTATTAAAAATAGGACCGAATGTTTGTGCTAGCCATGCATCAGAAAAACTAACATCAGTATCATGTCCATCATTTAGCTCATTAGGTGTATATAACGCAAATGAAGGCAGGTTATTGTTTGCTAAATCAGTAAAAAATTGATTTGCTGGAACAATATTTTTGCAAATTGTAGGATTATTTTGTACCGATTTAAAACTAATAAATGGTGCATGCTTACGTACATAATTCCCTCGACTTGAACCTGTATAACAAGGGGCCGATGGCAAATCTTCAACATATGCCTTCCACGTTTTACCTTTCTCAATAAGTAAATCGCCCAGATGTTTTCCATCTAAATTGACATTACTGTTCGAGGTTACATTAAATGTACTTCCGCCAATTAGAGCGAAATAATTTGGCTGAGAAGGATGCGTCGTTGCACGAAAATCGCCAAGGTAGGCACCCGTTGTAAGTAGTGATTTCATGAATGGTTGTCTTACTGCATCGACTTCATTGGTATTTTCAAACGTAATCATTACGATATGTTTGATGTTGTTCCATGATGTTGGACGCCCATCACTAACACGTGTATAAGTCACATTAGCTGTTGCACTAGTTTGTGCAATAACATTTGCAGTAACAGGCGCAGCAGAAAAGAAATCTGTGCCATTATTGACATTACTTGCTGTGATTTTATAACTGCCAGGCGCTAAATTGTTAATTTGCCACGGGCTGTTCCAATTCATTACTTGTTGGCGGGTGATGCCTTGTCCTGTTAAAGTCACTTGCGGATTAGTGAGTTCTTGAGCTGGTGCTGCTTGCATGTTAATCGTCAGACTACCAACATTTGCAGCCACACGCATATACTTAACAGTAGCACTTGCTGTTTGATTTGCTTTTACAGTCACTGTAACTGGTGTGGCCTGATAAGTATCCATACCATTAGTAATATTATTTGCCGTAACCGTATAACTACCAGAGACAAGATTAGTTAATCGCCATTCTTGCCCCCAAGGGAGAATTTGCTTACTGGTGTTTCCCATTCCTGTTACGGTGACTTCTGGATTTACTAATTCTTCTACTGGCGCCTTGTCCATCTTAACACTTAAGGTGCCACTTACAGCAACGCCATCTGCAGCTTTAAAAACAAATGGGCTCGTGGGAAGTGGTGAATTTGGAGAAGCATTAAAAGAAATAGTCATTGGATTACTACAGTTAGCATCGGGTGGAAGATTAGGTGACCATTCTGTCCCTCCTACTAGCACCACTTGATTCCCTTGTTGGCTATCTAATTTCCATGCAACCCAGGGTGAACCCCAAATGTTGCTAGGCATAGTAAGTACATAATTAAAATTAAACTCAATATCTTTAAGTGAAATTGACTGAGCGGTATTATTGCAAATTGAAATTGTCGTTACCCAGTTTTTATTTGCTACCGTTACTTTTACAGGAACAGGAACTCGTGCAACAGTTTCCTTATAATACTCTGCAGCATACGTAGTCGACATAAAAAAAAGAAAACACAGACACTTAAAAATTAAAAGCCATACTTGCTTCATAAAAATCCTTTTAAAATCAGTTAAAAATCTATTAAATCTATAAGCTATTAGCAATATTGAAATACTGTCAATAAAATATTCATTTATTTGAATAATTATGAAGACAATATGACAAATATTAGAGCGCAGAAGTATAGGCTCTATTCTTGTCAAAATCTATGATTTGGTTATTTTAGATTTTCATAAATGTAGGTTCATCGAGGTGCCCTCTTCTAGAGTAACCTTGTTTATACCAATCTAGTTGTTTCTTTAGTTCAGGTGCATAGTGTTGGACCTAATGATAAATACTGATGTGTCGATATTAAGATCACATTCTGTCATCAGTCCTGTTACAAAACCAAGGTTGTAGCATACTTTCTGAATTTTGGCGTAGTCATTCTAATGAGTTATAAAAATCGCATAGATTTCAAATGGTGCCATTTAGTTACTGGAATATTTACAACCAGTGTATTACTTTCGGCAAACATTCAAAACCAGGCTTAGAAAAATAGAATCCTTGCATTAAAATAATCCCCTCTTGTTGTAACCATTGCGCTTCTGCTAGATTTTCAATACCTTCTGCAATAACTTGTATATTCAATAGATTTGCAGTTAACAATATCCCTTTTACTGTAGCTTGTTTGGCAGTATTCGTATCAATGTCCCGAATTAATTTTAAATCTATTTTAATATAATTAGGTTGAAAATTAGCAAGCAACCCTAGTCCTGCGAAGCCGGCACCAAAATCATCAATGGCTGTTTTAAAGCCTTTAGCTTGATAATATTGAAAAATACCAAGTAGTTTCTCAGGCTCATGAATTTGTTCACTTTCAGCGACTTCAAAAATGATTTTTTCTAAAGGAAAGTTAGCCAGTTCAGCAGCTTGAATTGTAGTGCGAATACAAAGTTCAGGAGAATAAATGGCATTGGGCAAAAAATTAATAGATAAATAACTAGTAATATTTAATTTTTGTGCAAGATAAATACTACGAATACGGCATTCTTGGTCAAAACGATAACGATTTTCATCAGTAACTTGAGCCAAAATTTCAGCAGCCCCCTCGCCATTTTTGCCACGCACTAATGCTTCGTAAGCAAAAACTTCTTGTTTACCAATATCAATAATCGGTTGAAAAGCAAATGTGAAATCAAAATCAAGTTCTAATTGGCAAATTTTACAGAGCTTCTTTAAATGATGATTATGATTAGTTGTCAATAAATGTTTCCTTACTTTTATTGGGTATCTATCTTATTTGTTAGTCTATATTACTATAGCTAATTAAAGGCTAGAAAAGCAAAGAGGTATTAAAGCAAATTTATCTAGTTCAATTGATGATTACGGAATGATTAGCTGTTTAACATCGGTTCTTAAACTTAGTTTTGTCATAGAAAATATAAAAATAAATCAACTAGGTTAACGGTATTTCATCTGCTATACTCAAATGACGAGGATGGACATAGAATGTCTTAAAAGGATGTATAAAAGTCTTACGGACAAGACGATAGTTACGGATAAACTAATCCTTCCTCGACTACTCTTTTATTTTTATTGTCTATTAGTTGAAATCATGCGATTTTTTAGGGAAAGACAATTCAATGTCTGGTTACGTGGCACAAAAACTGAAGTAGCCTTTATCAATGAGCAGTTCTGCATTGACAGTTGAGATATAGCTAAAATTTAACCCTAAAGGACACATACATTTTCCTTTCCCTTTTCTTTAGCCCTATAGAGCGCTAGGTCTGCTCTAGCAATCAAATCGTTAATACTTGTGTCCTTTTTATCTATTAATGTTGCACCGATACTTACACTGGTTTTAATGTTTTGATTATTTGATATAGCAGTTAGTATCGAATTAGCTTTAATTATTAATTCCTTATTATCTACTCCATGAAGTAGCACCATAAATTCATCTCCACCGAATCGACATAAATAATCTGTTTGCCGAATATTACTAAGACATATAGAGGAAATTAACTTTAATTGCTTATCGCCTTCTAAGTGACCAAATGTATCATTAATATGTTTAAAGCTATCAACATCAATGATCATGATCGCAAAGTTAAGGTTCCTCCTAATATGATTAGCAAAAGAAATAGCAGCAACAGCATAAAAATGATGTCGATTAATAGCACCTGTAAGATAATCTTTATTAGCAAGATTATATAAGTTATCTTGTGAGATTTTCTGTTGGGTAATATCTCTCTCTATCGCACCAAAATAGGAAACTTCACCATTCTTATCAACTAGTGGAATGACTGTAAAATCTAACCAATATTCCTGGCCGTCTTTACTATAATTGAGAAGTTCAACACGAGCAGGCCTTTTTAATACTAATGATCTTTTTATACGCCTTAGCGTATTTACATCAGTATTGGGACCCTGCAACAT
>NZ_UGNV01000005.1 GCF_900452395.1 Legionella beliardensis | reverse complement strand
ATCCCTATACCAAAAATAAGAGTTTAAACGAGTTTATTATTGAATGATTTTTGTAGGGTATCAAAGCGCACGTTGCAAAGCAATGTATAAGCGCGCACTTCATTTGCCAGTGCGGCTTTACGGTCGCTTCGCGCCAATGTTTATTTTTTATTTTTATATTTTCTTGAAATCCCTAGTGAATCTCGTAGAATCTTACCTATGGATTCATAATGGTTTTAAATACGATGAGCGAAAAACAATCGCGGCTGGATGCCTTAAAGAAAAAACAAGAACAATTACGAGCACAAATTCAAAAATTAGAATCTCTCGAAAAATCACGTGAACGAAAACGAGATACTCGCCGTAAAATTCTCATTGGTTCCTATTTTATTGATAAGGCTAATCAAGAAGGAACGTTGTTTGATCTTTATCAACAAATAGATAAGTACATCAAACGAAATGCAGATAGAGAATTATTTCATTTAGAACCGCTGAAAGAAGAGCAACGTGTTTCAGAGAGAGAAGAATTGGAATTACAGTAAACTTAAGGACTAAGGATGAAATGGATTAAGTATTTTTTTAAACCGCTTATATGGATTTATAGCAAAACCAATTTAGTCGATGAAGAATTCTATTATTTTAATGCAGATAAAAAGAACGAGACTTAAATCAATCCAGCAACTGGTCTTCCCATGCGAGGCGCTTTTGATAAGTCAGATAATATCTTAGGGATTAGCTCATTTGATTGGAGTAATGATTACAGTCGAAACCACGCCTCAAATTCTCGCTTTAATTCATTTAATAGTCGATTTTAAATGTATTAATGATGCCTATTGCTTCTAATTTTATCATACACAGCCAAATGTTCTTCGTCTTTTTGTAATACTACTAAATAACCAAAAGATTTGGCTATTTTGATTAAATTTATTTTCAGGACATTTTTCACAGATAAATCAGCACACAAATATCTAATATTCATTTTACCTAGGTTGTATCTAAGTGATCACTATTTATTGATCTATTATTTTAGGAGCCAATAACAAATTATTAATATTATTCAGTTTCATGACTAATTTGACATGACTAATTAGTCATAATATACTATATGCTATAAGGCTGTTCTAAAGAAAAAATGGGTATTCCAACTTTACAGAATAATGAGTTACCGCCAGGAGAGCACCTAGCTACTTTAGATGAAGTCGCTAAAGTGTATGGCTCTTCGAATACAAGAAGAAAAAAGTTAATGAATGGACTTAGAAAAGCTGCTAACAATTTAAAAAGTGCAGGTGTTAAAACTATCTGGCTTAATGGGAGCTTTGTCACGGGGAAAAAGGAGCCCAATGATATTGATGGATGTTGGGACTACCACGATTCAGTGGATATAACTATTTTAGATCCTGTTTTCTTAGGTGACCGTGTAAGTATGAAGAAAAAATATGGATTAGATTTTTTTATTGCTGGTATCACTGAAGCTGGTAGTGGGTTACCTTTTACGCAGTTTTTTCAAAAAAATAGAGACGGAGAGCCTAAAGGTATTCTCGTTGTTAAATTAGGAGAGCTATGATGATCACAAGTGACAAGCAATATGCAGCTGCTAGAGAGCAATTAAATAGGCTGCAGCAATATCTATCGACTCCTCTAAGAAAAGATGTACCTGTGTCTATTGCAGAAGCCTCTAAAAGACAAACTCAGGAATTAATACATGAAATCCAAAAAAATATAGATGAATATCTTAAGTTAACAGAGAGTAAAGGGGCTGCTATAGAAATACATTCATTAGAAGATTTATTATCTGCGCCTATCCGATATCGATTAGCTACAAAAATGACTATAGAAAGTTTCGGACAGAAAGTAGGTGTTAGTCCGCGCCAAATTGCTCGATACGAAAAAGAAACTTATCAGAATATTAGTACTAGCACATTTCAAAGAATTTTAGGTAATCTTAAAATTAATATTAATGGCAAGATTTTAAAGGATGGTTCAAAAGCTCCTGTACGGAATATGAGATAAAATTATTAGACTAAACAGGGATGTTTAATATTTTGAAATAAGACAGTAATATTTAAATTTAATATTTTTATGCAAATTCTGTTCAAAAAATAAACTATAAATATTAAGTCTGGTTAGCACAGTAATCAGACTTATTATTTTATATCTTAGGGCGGATTCAACAAGCTAATGCAACCACCTTTTCTTCATCAGCTGTCTGCGGTAAAAATAACATAGCTGGTGATTTAAAGCCTAATGTTTTTCTAGGTCTGTCATTCAATTTTTCCATAATTGCTTTTAAGTGTTCATCAGTTATGGATTCAAAGCTTGCGCCTTTTTTTAAGTATTGTCGTACCAATCCATTGGTATTTTCATTAAGTCCACGTTCCCAAGATGAATAAGGATGAGCGAAGAAAAAATCGGAATTTAACTGCTCGGTTATCTTCTCATGATAAGCAAATTCAGAGCCGTTATCAGCTGTAATGGATAAAACCGAGTTGGTATATGGTTTTAAAGCATCTATCGTGGCTAAGCTTACGTTTTCAGCGGTTTTCTGGTTAACCTTTTTAAGGATAGTAAACTTAGTCTTTCGTTCAACGATTGAAACGACAGCATGCTTACGATTCTTGCCAATAAGGGTATCAATCTCCCAATCACCAATTCGCGCTTTTTCATCAACGATTTTAGGTCTTTCATCAATGAATCGCCTGTTTCTAATTGGCCCTTGACGTTTAGGGCCACCATAGCGCTTACGATACTTCTTTTGTTGATGCCTTAAGTGTTTAAATAAGCTACCGCCGTGCTTTTTATCCGTTAAAATAAACTGATAAATCCACTCATGACTTAAGCTAAATAACTGCTTGCGTTTAGCATAGCCGCTAATTTGTTCAGGACTCCAGTCCTGGCTTATCTTTTCCCTAATAAACTGCTTAATCTCCTCATTGACTTTGATGTACTTGGGCTTATCTCGTTGCCTATCATCCGCATACTTCTGCGCGTAATTTGCCTTATAGGTCCAATATCCTAAGCGCGTGCGAATAAAGGTTAGATTACGATTAAGCTCCCTACTAATCGTTGACTTATGGACCCCTAGCTCATCGGCTATTTGTTGCTGCGTATAACCTGCATGCACAAACGCTTGAATTTTACACCGCTTGAGATAATCCAAATGCTTGTAACTCATTTACAACTCCTGTACTAAAACAGCAGGAAGTTTACTCTCTTATCCTGCCTCTTTTATATACAAAAGTTGCACTAATCTGTTGAATCCAAGAAATCAACTTATGCCTACACTAAATAGACGTATTCATTAACAAAGACTGGCAATGGCTGCCCTAATAACAATAAAAAAGCATGATGAACCGTCAACGAAAGCAATCATTATCGCTAAATTTGATACGCCGGTTACAATGACACAACGTTTTGCACTTTACAGCAGTAAAGTACCTGCAGGCTTTCCTTCTCCTGCCGATGACTACCTTGAATTAACCCTTGATTTAAATGAGTACCTAATTAAACATCCCGCAGCGACCTTTATGGTGAGAGCCCAAGGCGATTCCATGCGAGATGCGGGCATTCATACTGGCGATTTACTGATTGTTGACCGCAGTGTTGAAGCAACCCACAATAAAATTGTCATTGCAGCCATTAATGGCGAATTAACTGTGAAGCGCTTATTTCGTAAAGAGGGCGCTGTGCGCTTAATGCCTGCTAATCGCACCTACTCGCCCATTGATATAACCGAAAACGTGGAGCTCATTATCTGGGGTGTGGTCACCCACATCATCCATCAGGCCGATTAATTGTGTTTGCGCTTATTGATTGCAATAACTTTTATGCCTCCTGTGAACGTCTCTTTCGACCTGATTTAAGAACCAAATCGCTTGTTATTTTATCCAATAATGACGGGTGTGTGGTTGCGCGCTCTAATGAAGCCAAAGCGCTCGGTATTGGCATGGGTGTGCCTTATTTTAAAGTAAAAGAATTATGTAATTTACACGACGTCACGCTTTTTTCCTCCAATTATACCCTCTATGGCGATTTATCAGCACGCGTGATGCGCGTCATTGAAGAGGCTTGGGATAGGGTTGAAATTTACTCCATTGATGAGGCCTTTCTTGACTTATCGACGCTTCCTATATAAAGATAAGTGGTCCAAGAAAAATCTATTTGTGGTAAATCGTCAGCATTAAGAAAATTTTCTAAATAGCAAATAGGTTTTAATAGTTGAGCTGCTTTTGCTTCTAGAGTGTCTTTGGATTTAGTTTGATATATTTCTAAATCAGGAGCACTTTCTTTATCCATGTACTCTACATATTCTTTAAATTTGGGAAGAAAAAATAAATACCCCGGTCTTCAATATCACAGGCCTTAAAATGATGTGGTTAGAGAAACTGGCGGTTGGGGATATTTGGGGCATTGGTAGACAGTGGCAACAAAAATCAAAAGGATTTGGCGTTATAACCGCTAACCAATTAGCGAGCCAAAATCCACACTGGGTAAAATCAAACTTTAATGTGGTGTTGCAACGTACGGTGATGGAGCTCAACGGCATGTCCTGTTTGCCAGTTGAGGCTATTGAGCCTAAAAAAAGCCTCGTTGCGTCCTGCTCTTTTGGGCGACCGCAAACCCATTTGCTAGCCATTGAAGAAGCCATTAGTCATCATTGTGCTACGGCTTGGGGCAAGCTTCGCAAACAAGAATTGGTGGCTAACTACATGTCCGTTTTTCTCTACACCAATCGCTTTGATGGACATCTTAAACCCTACTCTAAATCCATCAGTTTTCGCCTCATTAATCCGACCGATGATATAAGACAATTAACAGCGTGTGCTAAACAAGCGTTAAAGCGTATTTATAAAGAAGGTGTCCCGTATCAGAAAAGTGGCATTATGCTCGCAGAGCTAACGCTTAAGTCACCTGCACAAATGGATTTATTTAATCAGCCTTCGGATACCGCACTAGTTAAATCTGAAAAACTCATGACGCTCATAGAGTCTATTAATAAACGATATGGCGCCCGTTCAATTCGGCTTGCCGCCGAAGGTTTCCAAAAGCAATGGACGATGAAGCGGGAGATGAAGAGTCCTTGTTATACCACGTGTTGGACTGAGTTACCTGTTGCTAAAACATAAGAGTAAGATTTGTATTATTTAGCACATTAACTTTAGTGCTAATTTAATTGTATAAAGGTACACTAAGAGAAAAAATTGGTAATGGATAGGAAAGATAGGGAATGCGTTATTTTTTAAGTATTACTGCCATCATTTTAATTTATACCTCGTACACTCATGCAAGGGTATCTACCTCCCTTACGTTCAAGCAAGCTTTATTGATTGCTTATAGTAATAATCCAGAGCTTCAAGCTGAAATCAACAAAGCAAGGGCTATGCGGGGTTATTTTATTCAAAGCGGCCTTTATCCTAATCCACAGCTCGCATTAGTTGCAGAAAATTTTGGCGGCTCCGGTACTTATTCTGGTTACGAGTCGGCAGAAACCACCGCGACGATTACCCAGCCCATCCCACTTGGTAATCGTCTTTATTATCAGCAAAAAGCTAACTATGGTGATTACCTAGCATCTTTAGCACAAATTAAAGTACAAAAAGCGGTCTTATATATAAGTGTTGGTTTAGCGTACGTGGACGCGCTTTACGCGGGTCAGTGGTATCAGGTAACGAGAAAACTAGTTAAATTAAATCAAGACATTGTTGTGGCTATAGATAGGCGAGTTAAAGCGGGGGCAAGTGCTGAGTTGGATTTGCGACTAGCCCAAATACGTTTAGGCGATGTGCAAATTCAAGAAAAAAAAGCAGCAAGAGATGCTCTAGCTCAACGCGCTAAGCTAGCAAGACTGCTTGGTACTAATTTACGAGAAGACCGTCGTTTAGTCGATAAAGGACTGCCAGATGTCAATTTAAATTGGCAACAACTCATAAAAAAATTACCACAAAGCCCACAGCTACGCCAAGTACAACTATTACTTCAAGCCAAACGAGCCACCATCACTGCCGTTAAAAAAGCAGTTTGGCCTGATTTAAATATTCAGTTAGGTGGCCGACACTTTTCTGATGATGGCAGTAATGCAGGTGTCGCATCCATATATGCGCAAGTCCCCGTATTTGATAGAAATCAAGGAAAAATATTAACTGCAGAATCACAATATAACCAAGCGGTATATGAGCTTCATGGAGCACATATGGATGTGCGACAAAATGTCTATACCGTATTTTTGCAAGCTAAGCAAAGTGAATACGAAGCGGACTTAGTGACTCGCTCACTCCTACCTTTAGCCCGTAAAGCCATTAAACTGGCCCAAGATGGCTATACCATGGGACGTTACACCTACCTTGAATTATCCTTGTCATTAAACACCTTATTTGAGGAAGAACGTCATTACCAACAAGCTCATGCAGACTTTCATAAAACCCTAATCCAGCTTACAGGGCTTCTAGGACTCCATCCGACTAAGGAAAGTAAATGAATCGACACCTATTTAAATTAATCTTTGCGCTCATCGTTTTTCTGGTGAGTTTTAGCATTATTTCGGGCTGCTCCAATGATGCGTCTAAAGAGAAAAGCAAAGAGGAACAAATAGAGAAAGGGCCACAAGGCGGTCGTTTACTTAAAAAGGATGGCATTAGTCTTGAGTTGGTGCTGTTTAGTCGAGGAATGCCACCTCATTTTCGTGCTTACGTGTACCAAAGCAACCAAAGGATTGACCCAAAAGACACAACATTAACTCTTGAATTAACCCGATTTAATCAGAAAAAAGAGAGCATCACCTTTATTCTGGATGGCGATTTTTTGCAAAGCAATCAAGTGATTCGTGAACCTCATTCGTTTGATGTTGCTGCCAAGCTAACCCTCTCTGGTCAAAATTATTCCTGGAATTACTCAAGTTATGAGGGGCGAGTTGAGCTGCTGCCGCCAACACTTAAGGCGGCTGATATCGAAATAGCAACGGCCACAAGCCAAACCATTAAAACCCAATTAAAAGTAGTGGGAAAAATTGTACCTAATCGCGATACGATGGCACCCATCTACGCGCGCTACGCGGGTATCATTCAAACCATGAATAAAAACTTGGGCGAAGAGGTTAAAAAGGGTGAACCACTCGTTACGATTGAAAGTAATGAAAGCTTGCAAAACTACACGATAAACGCTCCGATTACCGGCACCATCGTACAAAAATATGCGACTAATGGTGAGTTAGCCCAAGCCACAAAGCCTATTTATGATGTGGCGAATTTAAATGATGTGTGGGCGGACTTTACCTTATACCGTAAGGAGGCTCCTGAAATAAAAAAAGGCATGATGGTACGCGTCACAGGAGATGACGGCAAACCCGATTCAACCAGCACTATTTCTTACATTTCGCCTTTAGGGATTGAGGATAGTCAAACGACCCTTGCGCGTGCGGTATTGCAGAATCAAAACCGTTTATGGCTTCCTGGCATGTATGTTAATGGCGAGGTTGTCATTAAAGAAAAAACCGTTCCTGTGGCGGTTGCACTGTCTGCTATTCAACGTTTGGGTGAGCAAGAGGTGGTATTTGTGCAGCAAGGTAATTTTTATGAAGCAACCCCTGTAAGCCTTGGGCAGCAGGATAACGAATGGGTTGAAATCCGGTCAGGATTGGACGCAGGCCAGCGCTATGTCATTAAAAACAGCTTTTTTATTAAAGCAGAACTCGGCAAGGAAGGCGCAAGCCACGACGACTAAGGATAGATGATGCTGGAAAAGATAATTCGTTTTTCACTCAAACACCGCTGGTTTATCCTGTTGTTTACACTCATGCTGGCATTGTTTGGTGTCTATAATTTCCAAAAGCTGCCCATTGATGCGGTACCGGATATTACCAATGTGCAAGTGCAGATTAATACGCAAGCTTCGGGTTATTCGCCTTATGAGGTAGAGCAGCGCATCACGTTTCCTATTGAATTAGCGATGAGTGGGCTGCCCAATTTAGATTACACCCGTTCTTTATCGCGTTATGGTTTGTCGCAAGTCACTGTAGTCTTCAAAGACGGCACCAACATTTATTTTGCACGCCAATTAATTAATGAGCGTCTACAGGAAGTTAAAGACAAATTACCGCCCGATGTAGAAACCTCTCTTGGCCCCATCTCCACGGGGCTTGGTGAGATTTTTATGTATACCGTAACCAATAAACCCAATGCACCAAAAGACAAACGCCATAACCCAATGGCGCTGCGTACTATTCAAGATTGGATTATCAAGCCACAATTACGCAATGTGGAAGGGGTGGCGGAAGTCAATACTATTGGCGGTTACGAGAAGCAGTTCCACATCACTCCTGAGCCTGCAAAATTAGTGCGTTACAACTTAAGCCTGACTGATGTTGTGGAAGCTTTACAACGCAATAATGCCAATGTAGGCGCCGGTTATATTGAGCGCAATGGCGAACAAAACCTTATTCGTGTGCCAGGGCAGGTACAAAATATCCCTGACATTGAAAATATTGTGGTCGCTAATTTTGAAGGTACACCGGTACGTATTCGCGATGTGGCAGACGTGGCGTTAGGTAAAGAATTGAGGACAGGTGCTGCCACCGAAAACGGTAAAGAGGTTGTTCTGGGTACTGTGTTTATGCTGATGGGTGAAAACAGCCGCACAGTTTCTGAGCGCGTGGCCGAAAAGATGAAAGAGATTAACAAATCACTTCCCGAAGGCGTTGAGGCCGTTACGGTTTACAACCGTACTTTGTTGGTGAATGCCACCATTGAAACCGTTAAAAATAATCTATTGGAAGGGGCTTTGTTAGTCTGCGCCATTCTCTTTTTGTTCTTAGGCAATATACGTGCGGCTTTGATTACGGCTATGGTCATCCCTCTTTCGATGCTGATGACCATTACGGGCATGGTCACGAACAAAATCAGTGCCAATTTGATGAGTTTAGGTGCCCTGGATTTTGGTTTGATTGTCGATGGCGCAGTGATTATTGTTGAAAATTGCATTAAACATTTGGGCGAAAAACAGCATGAGGCCAAACGCCTATTGACGCTGGAAGAACGCTTAAAGGTCATCTCTTACGCCACCACCGAAGTCATACGCCCGAGTATTTTCGGGGTGTTTATTATTACCGTGGTGTATTTGCCCATCCTGACGCTCACAGGAGTTGAAGGAAAGATGTTTTTACCGATGGCTGAAACGGTCATTATTGCGCTGATGGCCTCCATGGTGTTCGCTTTAACGTTTGTTCCTGCGGCAATCGCTATTTTCTTAGGCGGTCGAGTGCAGGAGAAAGAAAACTGGATGGTTCACTATCTTTCACAAGGTTATGAGCGGGTATTAAGGCGGTGCTTTCATGCTCGATTATGGGTGATTGGTGGTGCGGTTCTTTTAGTTCTGGTGAGTTTATTAATCGCTTTTCGTTTGGGTGGTGAGTTTATCCCAAGCCTTGATGAAGGCGACATTGCGATGCAGGTTATGCGTATTCCTGGTACCAGCCTTACGCAATCCATTGCCATGCAAGATATGGTAGAAAAGCGTGTGAAACAATTCCCAGAAGTAAAAAATGTGTTTGCTAAAATTGGTACCGCAGAAGTAGCAACCGATCCAATGCCACCCAATGCTGCCGATACCTTTATCATGCTAAAACCCCGTAAAGACTGGCCTAATCCTAAAAAAAACAAACAAGAACTGGTTCAAGAAATGGAAGACGCCATTAAGCAAATTCCTGGTAATAATTATGAGTTCACGCAACCCATTCAAATGCGATTTAACGAACTCATTTCAGGTGTGCGTAGTGATGTGGCCGTTAAAATCTTTGGGGATGACATGGCGGTTTTACTTAAAGTAGCGGAACAAATTGACGCGCAACTTGAGAAAACACCAGGCTCTGCGGATGTGAAAGTAGAGCAAGTGAGCGGTCTTCCTTTATTAACCGTGGAAATTAATCGCGATGCTTTGGCACGTTATGGCTTGCAAATAGGTACGGTGCAAGAGGCGATTGTGATTGCTACTGGCGGCAAAAAAGGTGGGGAGCTTTTTGAAGGCGATAAGCGCTTTGATTTAGTGGTACGTTTACCTGAATCTTTACGCCTAAATCCTAATGTTTTAAAGAATGTGTTTATCCCATTACCGCCATCAAAAGACGGGATGCGTCATTTCATCCCTTTAAATGAAGTCGCTAAAATGGTGCGTAGTGAAAGCCCCAATCAAATTAGCCGTGAAGTAGGTAAGCGCCGAGTAGTTGTAAGCTCAAACGTTCGTGGTCGAGACCTAAGCTCCTTCGTGCTGGATGCAAAGCAGCGTATCGAACAAAATGTAAAAATACCCAGTGGCTATTGGGTTACTTGGGGCGGCCAATTTGAGCAACTACAATCAGCATCTAAACGTTTACAGATTGTAATTCCTATTACTTTATTAGGTATTTTCTTGCTTTTATTTATGAGCTTTGGCAGCGTCAAAAATGCACTGTTGGTTTTTTCAGGTATTCCTCTAGCTTTAACGGGTGGCGTATTTGCTTTGTGGTTACGAGAGATACCTCTCTCTATTTCTGCAGGCGTGGGCTTTATTGCACTATCTGGGGTGGCTGTTTTAAACGGGTTAGTGATGATTACGTTTATTAATAAATTACGTGAGCAACAGCAGTTTTATTTAAAAGATGCTGTACTACAGGGCTCTTTGGCGCGTCTTCGTCCTGTGCTTATGACGGCACTTGTAGCCTCGCTTGGCTTTGTTCCCATGGCATTAGCGACCGGTACGGGGTCTGAGGTACAACGCCCATTAGCCACGGTAGTTATTGGTGGTATTATCTCATCTACCTTTCTAACGCTGCTTGTCTTACCAGGACTGTATTATGTATTTCATGAACGAAGGAAAAAAATCATTAAATAATATTTAGATGGTTAAATAATAAAATCAAAGGACGATAAAATGAAAGACCATTCCAGTCATAGGCACGCTAAAAACATCTCTGAAGAAAGTTCATTGTGGTTTGCCCTGATGCTTACAGGGGGCTTTCTAATTGCTGAGGTACTTGGTGGCATTTTAACTGGAAGCCTTGCATTACTTTCTGATGCAGCTCACATGATGACGGATGTCACGGCGCTTATTATTTCTTTAGTGGCCATTTATGTAGGCAGACGCCCTGCCGATACAGCTCGAACTTTTGGTTATTATCGATTTGAGATTTTAGCGGCTCCTTTTAATGCGGTGCTTCTTTTCATCATTGCTTTTTTTATCCTTTATGAAGCGTATCAGCGCTTAAAAAACCTGCCAGAAATTTACTTAATGGGTATGTTGGTTATTGCGATTTTAGGCCTGGCCATCAATATCATTATAATGAAGCAAAGAAGGCAACCTAAATTTCAAAAATGCTTACTTAGAGGTATGGAGTAACATGCTGAGTTCTTTAGGGGTTATTATTGCCGCGTTAATTATTTACTACACCCATATTACCTGGATAGACTCATTGGTGGCGGTGCTTATTGGCTTATGGGTTCTACCGCGAACATGGGTTCTTTTGAAGGAGGCAATTAACATCCTTTTGGAAGGCGTTCCAGAAGGCGTGGATATAAAAAATATTGAAATAACTATGTTCTCGGTAGATGGCATTTTAGAGGTTCATGACTTGCATATCTGGGCTATTACCAATGACAAAATAAGTTTAACCGCACACCTAGTTACCCCAACAGGAAATGAAGAGAACATCGAGGCTGAAGTTCAAAAAATTCTCGCGGAGCAGTTTAGTATTACTCATACCATGCTACAAATAGAAAAAAATAGAGCATCGAATTGCATTAATATTTTGCGCTATTTTTTTATTCAACACTACCAGTATTAGGAAAAACATGAGAAAAAAGAAAACGTTGACTTGGATAGCCGCTTTAATAATATTGCTCATCATATTCGCTTTTTTTCTGCATGGCATGTCTGCTGCATTGTAATTATTTAAGGAAGGTTTATGGACTACATTCATTGGATTAACAGTGACCCTGGATATTTTTGCGCCTGGATTCGCTGTATTATTTTATTTTGTTTAAGTGTTCTCCTATTCAGATTTACTAATCACCGTTTTAATATAAGCACACCTTTAGATTTTTTAATCATTGCTATTTCAGGAGGGCTAATCAGTAGGGGTATTGCCGGTGCAAACTCACTATGGCTTACGGTAGAGGCTTTATTAACTCTCGTCATTCTTCATCTTATACTGTCTAAGTTATGCTTTTTCTTTAATAGAATAGGCTTCTTATTTAAAGGGTGTTCTTATTACTTAATAGAGCATGGCGAAATAAATTATAAAAATATGCGTCGTTTTAGCATCAGTGAAAATGATATATTGGCGCAATTGCGTCAAAAGTTAAATACTGAAAATTATTCTTTAGTTGACTCTGCAATTTTAGAAAGAACCGGCAGTATCTCTTTTATTATAAAGTCAAAGTAAGGAAAGCACTAATTAGTCTAAATAGCATTAAAGAAATTTTTCTCCAGCATGGTTATCAAATAGGTGCGCATTACGAACATAGCCCATAACTGTTTTGGGGTGAGTATGTCGCCAAACCTCCATTAACTTAAACAGGTCTGCACCAGCTTCTGCGCCACAATTATTTGAAAATCATTTAAGAAAAGTCGCATAGTTGTGTCTATTAAAACGGGGCAAGATCAAAGTAACAGTAAGGCTTTATCTCTAATGCCTGTTAACGTACCTGGACAATGAGAGATGATGGCTTTCATACGCTAGGCGGTTAAAGGTGCTTTCTTCTCTTGAGCGACACCTTTTTCGCGCTTGATACCTTTGAACACCGCTTTAACACCTTTGTGTTGCGTAGGGTTCGCGAAACCATTCGCTTCATGAGCCATACGAATAGCTGCAAGTCTTCGTGTTAATGTGGCGGGTTTAATGCCTGAGCTTGCTTGTTGCGCAAGAAAACGCGCCACCGTATCGGGTATGGCAGGTAATGCGTCTAATGCCATTGATTCGCACCATTCAGAAAAGATGCGCAAATCAATACCCTAAAACTTAACGGTACTAGGTGATAATGCCTGTTTCATATAATCCCTTATCAGTTCATCTAGCTTCGCATATTCCTTTGCGATTAGTTCTTGGTTGTTGCTCATTACTACCAATTCATTTTTACAGCGATTAGACATCTCTTAACACTCTTATTTTTACTTCCGAGAATGTAACTTATAGGAAGTGATTATATAAGCGATAAAAATTAAGGCAAGGTTGTTTTCATTATTTTAATAAGTCGCTGGCGCGAAACTGATTCATGCGATTTTTTTTCTGCTGGGTGGTTTTTGCCACTTAATGAGTTGTCTTATGTTAAACCCGAGCACCGCAGTATATCCAGAAGATTCAATTCCTTTATCTGATTTCATGCGACTTCGTCCAAGTTGACCGCCATGCTTGGCATGCCCAATCAAAGGCTCAATGCCTGATCGCCGATTCACTAATTCCTCTTCACGTTTTTTTAACAGAGATTTAATCGTTTGTTTTTTAATATTTTTTAGTCTCTGAATCGCAATTTCATTGACGCCTTTTGCCAGCAAATATTTTTCATTGGCAGCACTGTAATATCCCTTATCAGTTCCAACAGAATTTATTGGTGCACCATTAAAAAGCTCCTGGTGGCATTCAATAATGGCGGGAAAAGATGTCTTATCTACCATATGAATAGACGTTGATTTGGTGATAAACAAAAAATTCCCATCAATAAGTCCGAGCTGAATACATCGCCCAAATTGATACTTTTTCCCAAGTTTCCCTTTTGTAAAACAAGCAACGTCCTTTAAATGAAATGAAAGTGCTTTTGCTGGGGCTATTATTTTTTCGGTCAGAAAATAGCGAACGTCTTTAATATATTGTTCTGTCAATGCATTGATTTGTTCCATTGTACGTTGAATACCCCAAGGTACTTTGGCAATAAAATCAGCACCTAACGTCTTACAATAGTCAATAACGGCTTGTGTTTCCTCGACAACAACATTCAGTAATTTTATTGGATTTGACTTCTTTGGTTGAGTTTTTTGGCAAGAAAAAATACGCTCGCGCTGCCGCACTCACTTTCTTCATATTCACTTGCAACGGTGCTTTAATGCAGTCTTCCCAAGTGCCATTTAAAAAAGATGCAACTTTGTGTGACATCGCCCCAAGCTATTTTTAATAGACAACTATCCGCTGGGTAATGCATATTGGCTTCTTGTATTGTCGAATCAATATCAACATTACTGGGATCGGCAAAACCAAGAAAAACCGCTTGCTTTGCCATCAGATTTGCCAAGGTTTTTTGAGTTTCTTCACTTAATCGCGATCGAAACTCTTCAATTTTTGTATGATCAAGCACATGCCATTGTTCAACAATCCCTACTCCACAAAAAAGTTGGCATACCGCGTTATCTTTTACATCATATTCAATTTGCCGATCAGTCTTATTAAACAGCTGCTGCAATAAATAAACACCCAAATGAATGCGAACTCTTAGTTTTCTGCCCATCCTCCTTTCGTCTTCTTTAAATCAGGAAGAATCGTTTTTACCAGTATGTTCCAAGGTAAGGACTGGGATAAGAGAATAAGTGGGTGCTGCTTTGTCACATCAATTAACAAGCTCCCTGCTTGCGTTATACCATCCACTCCAGAAAAACAGAGGCTCATTCTTATAGCTCCTTGCAAAACATAGTGTTTAGAGCAAATAACATTAATCATTTAACCGGATTGAATCAATGATTTAATTCAAAAATAAGAGTAACATAACACTTATCCATTAACTATTTGTTTGTAGTGTAAAAAGAAGACATGGATGATTTCTTATGACTTGGATTCAACAGATTAGTGCAACTTTTGTATATAAAAGAGGCAGGATAAGAGAGTAAACTTCCTGCTGTTTTAGTACAGGAGTTGTAAATGAGTTACAAGCATTTGGATTATCTCAAGCGGTGTAAAATTCAAGCGTTTGTGCATGCAGGTTATACGCAGCAACAAATAGCCGATGAGCTAGGGGTCCATAAGTCAACGATTAGTAGGGAGCTTAATCGTAATCTAACCTTTATTCGCACGCGCTTAGGATATTGGACCTATAAGGCAAATTACGCGCAGAAGTATGCGGATGATAGGCAACGAGATAAGCCCAAGTACATCAAAGTCAATGAGGAGATTAAGCAGTTTATTAGGGAAAAGATAAGCCAGGACTGGAGTCCTGAACAAATTAGCGGCTATGCTAAACGCAAGCAGTTATTTAGCTTAAGTCATGAGTGGATTTATCAGTTTATTTTAACGGATAAAAAGCACGGCGGTAGCTTATTTAAACACTTAAGGCATCAACAAAAGAAGTATCGTAAGCGCTATGGTGGCCCTAAACGTCAAGGGCCAATTAGAAACAGGCGATTCATTGATGAAAGACCTAAAATCGTTGATGAAAAAGCGCGAATTGGTGATTGGGAGATTGATACCCTTATTGGCAAGAATCGTAAGCATGCTGTCGTTTCAATCGTTGAACGAAAGACTAAGTTTACTATCCTTAAAAAGGTTAACCAGAAAACCGCTGAAAACGTAAGCTTAGCCACGATAGATGCTTTAAAACCATATACCAACTCGGTTTTATCCATTACAGCTGATAACGGCTCTGAATTTGCTTATCATGAGAAGATAACCGAGCAGTTAAATTCCGATTTTTTCTTCGCTCATCCTTATTCATCTTGGGAACGTGGACTTAATGAAAATACCAATGGATTGGTACGACAATACTTAAAAAAAGGCGCAAGCTTTGAATCCATAACTGATGAACACTTAAAAGCAATTATGGAAAAATTGAATGACAGACCTAGAAAAACATTAGGCTTTAAATCACCAGCTATGTTATTTTTACCGCAGACAGCTGATGAAGAAAAGGTGGTTGCATTAGCTTGTTGAATCCGCCTGAGTGCCCTACCCAAAGACAACAGTATCAAGCGGTGGAATATTGGGGATATGAGCACTCGTGGGAAGGCTCTTTTTACAAGCATTTATCGCCAAAAACAACATCTAAACCACAACCATGATATTCATTTTCTGGCACGTGACCTAGATAGTTGGCTTTTAGAAGCTATTTGCACACTGGTTCGTGGAACCTATAATCCCCATCATTTAAAGCGTTATTACTTTAAAGACGAACGGGTGGATCAACTGCATCTCACCGATCGTATTTTACAACATCTATTGCTGAAACAGTTAAAACCGACTTTTCCCTACATCACCAATCCAAATTGTCTGCATTTGCACGGGCCAAACGGTGTCAAATTGGCCACTTCGCGTCTTCAAGAGGTATTAAAGAGCAAACAATATCCCTTTGTGATGCGTCTTGATATCAAATCTTATTATAAATCGATTTCACATTGTTTACTTTTGAAAGACATTGAGCATTATTTTGATGACCCCAAAGTACAATTCATGCTCACGAATATTATAAAAAATCCTATTGATACTCCTTGGGGAACTATCAATCCGGATAATGGTATTTCATTACGTGGTCCCTTGTCTCAATTGTTTAGTGCCCTTTATCTAAAGCCCTTGGATGACGCATTGACTCAGACTGAAGTCTTCTATTTGCGCTACCAGGATGATCTAATTGTGTTATGCAAGTCCAAACGGCAGCTCAACCGATGTAAACAAAAAGTCATGGGTATCTTAAAGGAAAGAAAACTTTCCCTTTCACGTAAAAAATCTCGTATCGGATTAGTCTCACGAGAGTATCATTTTCTCGGCGTCAACTATCTTGAGACGCAACCTCAAGATAATACCAGGAATGCATGTGCTTCTGATAATTGTTCAAATACTATTTATAGTGGGGGAAGTGCCTACCGAACGCACCAATGCCCAGCCCAACCACCCCACACCCTAGAACATTTCGAAAAGCACGTGAGACCGTTAAGTCAATGGTCACCCATGGGTTTGCTACCCAAGCGATCAAAAACTACCTGTCTCGATGGTGTTCCTGGTGGGCAAAAACAAATGCTCAATGGTCTTATCAGCAGCTATTAATCGAGTTTATTCAAACCACCCATCAATCAAGTCTTAGAATTTTGGCTAAAGCACTGCTTGATGAACGGTTTGAACAATTAAGTGCAATTAACTTGGCTGATAATACATTCCTTGCTCAAGTGACTCTCTAAGTCCAGCAAGTGCGTTTGTTTTTGCTCCACATAATTTTTCAGCGCGGTCACCGCCGGCAACCCCCAGCACGCCGCCAGCGCCAGCAAACAGTCCTCCCCGCCGACCGCATAATAACTATGAATCGCGAAATCAAAACCAAGACCAGAATCAATATTTAAAGGGAAGACAGCCCCGCCATTAGCAAATTCAAGCCGTCGAGCAAATGACTTCTCATCCCCCAAGACTTTCTGTATACCCGAGCAGTGAATTTGGGCATCATAAGCTGTCATCTGTCTTTGTACATAACCAACCACGTTTTGCCAAAATAAGTCACAGTTATGCCATGTTTCAAAAGCATGAAAGTTATCAATGTAGGCCTGATACGCTGCGATTAAGTGCTGCAGATTAAAATGCTTGCCTTGCGTAATTTCTTTTTGGCAGGTTATTTTTTTTCTAAATCCTTCTATCACGGAAAGACCATTGTCTTCATCATTGATAGTGGCTAATGCAATGGCATTGTAATAGGTTTTTAGCGCAGAGGCAGAAGTTTCTTCAATCCCATTAGGAAACTGTTCATTAAACTGTCTTAAGGCTTCACCTTAATTCTAAGCGCTCAAAAAAAGGTAGCATCATCTCCCACATGGGTTTATCTCCTGAACCAATCGCTGCTTGAAAGGCTGTTCCTATAATCTTTCTTCCAGAGTAATCTACGGTTTGTGTTCGAATTAATAGTAACTCTGGTTTTTTTTCTATCATAGCTTTGGCTTTATCTTGCTCACCCTTAACTACGTGGGTTAAGAGTTTTTGAGCTTCTCGTTGATTCAACTCGGAAGATACAACACCATTCAATGTCTTGGAGGTTAAACTAAGATTAGCTAAATCCTCGTTTGTAAAAAAAAGCGGGTTAAATTCTTCTGAGTAGATTTGCAATTTGCTAAATACTTGTTCTGCTAAAGCGAGTTCATCAGTAGTATTATCACTTGAACTACGTGCTTCCTTCATGTCCAAATCATTTTTTACTGTTTGCTTTGCTTTTGAATACATTGTTTCACCTTACTTGACTATATAAAAAGGGTGAAATATATCACAAAATGATATAATTGCGCATTAATTAAGCTTTGAAATTGGTTATTTCGCGCCAGCGACTATTTATGATGAATTACTTTTAAAACAATTGTGCCAGGTTTTTTAAAACTTTAGTTTTGGAATTAGCCGCATATAAAAAACTGAACTAACCAGTTCAATCATGGTTTGTACTACGATAACGGAAGGTAGTACAGGTATAGCCCCAGGTACTGTCAAAGCTAATGGAAGCACTACCAGGGAGTTGCGCGTTCCAGTACTAAATGCCGCGGCTCGCCCTGATAAGTTATCAAGAGAAAATAGACGAGATACCATCCAGCCAAGAATTGGGGAAACGGTTGCAAATATTACATATAGCGGAGCTACTTGAAAAATAGTCTCACTGGTTGACCCGAGCCGAGGAACCATTGCGGCCACAACAATAAATAAAACCAAAGCTGCCGCTAAAACGGGTAGTAAGCAAAGAGCGGTCATAACCTGCTTGCCCACTACTTTTCTTGCCGCCCAAAATTGAACTAAAGCAGCCATAAGCAGTGGAATAATAATGAGCCATAAAAATGCATGAATAAATGGTTCGATATGTACTAATTTAGCAGATTCAGCATTTAAAAATATATAAAGATAAAAAGGAAGCAGTAACATTTGTATCATGAGAAGTATTGGAGTATAGGCTAACAAGAGTTTAGAGTCAGCTTGTCTGATATGTGAAAAGGTTACTACATAATCAATACAAGGTGTCATCAGGACAAATAACACTCCGAGCTTTATCATAGGTTCTAAATGTATAAACTGCAATAGAACTCCAACTAGCACAGGCACTATAAAAAAATTAGCAACCAATAATGCACTTAAAAAACGAATTTTGGTGAATGAGCGACCTAAGTCAATAAGTGGTACTTGTAAAAATGTCACAAAAAGCATTAAAGCAAGCGCTGGATTAATTGCCGCTGTTAATACAGAACTTCGTGGCGTCAAAAACGCAATCGCTGCAGCGGTAATAATCGTGACAAAATAAATCAAAATTTGGTGTTTTTCCAAATTATCTCGTAAATCATTCAATTTTTGGTCTCTTTATAACTTGGGCTGGAAGCGTAATAAACGAAGCCCATTAGCCACAACAATTAAGCTCGCTCCCATATCTGCAAAAACGGCCATCCAAAGCGTAGCAATGCCAGTAAGAGCTAAAACAAAAAACACTCCTTTGATTGCAATCGATAAACTGATGTTTTGGCGGAGAATGCGCGCCGTCTTATGGCTTAAATCAACGTAAAAGGGCAGCATGTCGAGGTTATCATTCATTAATGCCACATCGGCCGTTTCAAGAGCGGTATCAGTTCCTTTGCCCATTGCAAAGCTGATGGATGCTTTGGCAAGGGCTGGCGCATCATTAATGCCATCACCGACCATGCCAACAACCTTATAGCGCTGTAACAAGGCATCAATAGCTTGCATTTTATCCGTAGGCAGTACATTGGCTTTTACCTCATCAATACCTACTTGTTTGGCAATAGCGTGCGCTGTGACGGCATTATCGCCTGTGAGCATGGTCGTTTTTATGCCCTGTTGATCCAGACGCTTAATAGCTTCTTTACTGGTTGCACGTAAGGTATCTGCTACGGCAAAAATAGCCAGTACTTGCGTAGAGTTACTTAAAATGACGGTTGTTTTACATTCCTCTTCTAAGCGCTTCAGTAGCTGTTCAATATCAGGGCTACATACCTTGTTGTCTTCTGCAAGTTGATGGTTTCCTACATAATATAATTCTTTATTTACAATCCCTTTAACGCCGCGACCAGGAAGGGCAGAAAATTGTTCTACCTCAAGTAATGCTGCCTGAGGCTGTTGAAATGCCCAATAGGTCACTAAGGCATGGGCTACAGGGTGTTCTGAATGACTATCAAGACTTGCCGTAAGCAGTAGTAACTGCGCTTCATTCATGCTTGAATCGTAAGCGATGAAATCAGTAACTTGGGGCTTTCCTTCGGTGAGCGTCCCTGTTTTATCTAAAGCAATCATTTGTAGCTTATAACCTGTTTCCAGATAATTGCCTCCTTTTATGAGCAATCCTCTTTTAGCTGCTGCCGCAAGTCCACTAACCACAGTAACTGGCGTAGAAATAACAAGCGCACAAGGGCAGGCTATGACTAATAGAGTTAATGCTTTATAAATCCAATCATAAAAAGGATAATTGAAAGCCAGTGGGGGAACAAAGGCAATGAGGATCGCAATTATTACCATAATGGGGGTATAGTATTTAGAGAATTGGTCAACAAAACGTTCAGTTGGTGCACGTTCTGATTGTGCTTGCTCAATGGCTTTTCCTATTTTAGCAAGCAATGTGTCGCCTGAGGCTTTAGTGATTTTGATTTCAAAGCTGCCATGCTCATTTAGAGTACCCGCAAAAACCTCATCGCCTACTTGCTTGCTGACCGGCATGGATTCACCTGTAACAGGGGCTTGGTTCACGGTGCTTTGGCCTGAGCTAACTTCTCCATCTAAAGGAATACGTTCTCCAGGCTTCACTCTAACAATTGCGCCAATCATAACTTGCTCTACAGGACAAGCTTTCCAGGTGCCATTAGCTTGCTTAACTGAAGCCGTTTCTGGCGCAATTTGCATAAGGCTTCGAATGGCAAGGCGTGCTTTATCTAAAGAGTAGCGTTCAATCCGTTCAGCCAAAGCAAATAGCACAGTTACCATTGCAGCTTCAGGCCAGGCACCAATGAAAAAAGCACCAATGACAGCAATAAGCATGAGGCTGTTGATATTCATAGCTTTAGTACGAAAGGCAATAAAGCCTTTTTTGAAGAGATTTAATCCACTTAATCCAATGGCAATGAGTGCTGCAATAACGCTTAAAAAGGCTAAGTTATTCGATAAAAAATAAGTAGCTAATTCGGAGCCTAATGCAAAAATACCGGCGAGACTTAATCGAGTCCAGGAGTAATCTGAAGTACTTTCTGTGGACTTACCAAAAGATGAGTTACCTTTAATTCGAACTCTCATGCCTAAAGATTCGATACGTTGTTGTAGCGCATCAATGTTGACCGAGTGATGGCGAATAGTGACTTCTTCAGCAATAAAATTGAAATCCAAATACTCTACTTCGGACATGTCTTTAAACTGCTTTCTAATGATCTTTTCTTCTGAAGGGCAATCAAGCCCCGCAACAAAAAAAGTAGTTTTAGTTAAAGGAGTCATAATGAAGCCCCACATTGCCCGCAAAATTTAGCGCCAGGTGAAATTGAGGCGCCGCAACGACAAGAAGCAGGCGCTGTATCTTTACCACACTGCCCACAAAATCTCGCCTGTGAATCTATGTTAGCCTGACAAAAAGGGCATTTTTTAGTGGATGGGGCGTCGTTTGAATTGAAATAATTTTCACGTGATCTACCATGATGTCCACTTTTATAGCCCCCAGGATGGTTACTATTTTTACTGTAATCTCCATGATGGCCACTAAGGTAATTATTAAAAATTCTCTTTAAAAAACTCATGTTACCCCTCCTTCTCTTCAGTAAAGTGCTTGATCATATCTAAGATGCATCTAACATGTTCGTCAAAAATTTTGTAATACATCTTCTTACCTTGCCTTTCAGCACTCAGAAGGCGAGCTGAACGCAGCAAGCTTAAAAGTGTGTCACTTAGTATAATAATTTGCTGTTGAGTAAGCACATTAATTAAATAGTTAAACAAGTGTTTAATTATAAATATAGACTTCAGAAGGCGGTTGTCAAGGCAGTAACGATGTAAGCGCGGATTTTTGGACGAAAAAAAGCTATTTTTAAGAGCCATTCTTCTAAATATTAAAATTGTCTTGCTCGATACTCTGTCTTGAAGTCATTTATAAAGCCTTGCTCTAAAAGGGTTTGACTAGTATAAGTTCATCTTATTATGTCCTTAGTCCATAGTAACTGCTCCCATAATCTCTCTTCAACAAAAGGCTGCATAGTAAATAGAATGCCAGTCTTAATCCAAGTATAGCCAATCCAAAAACCAGTGTTTTTTGCTAACATCTGGACGAAACAATATTTGGGAAAATTGACTAGAATTATTACCGAGGCGCTCTTGACCTTCTAACCAATAATTAAAATATTATAATGATATAATGTCCTTACCAAATAAACCGGTCTAAGTCTTTACCCTAATTTTTTACATATCGCTCAACCACCTTTCAGTCTCTGGGTTCATCTACTATCGAAACATAATATTTATCAGACCAAAACTCTCCACCCTACAACTCCTTTTTAAGTGAGAGAAATTTCTTAAATAATTCACGTGCTGTTATACTTTTAAATTTCCTAACAACTTCACCTAGGCTATATTTTGGAAGGAATGAACATAGAATGTGGATATGATTTTTATCACAGCCCAGCTGCTCAAATTCCATCTCATATCGCTTACCTATCTGACTCGCAATAAATTTTATAGTTGATGTAATCTCATCACTCAGTAAAGATTTCCGACATTTCACTGGAAATACAATATGATAATGCGTCTGGTACACGCAGTGGCTTGCTCGTGCAGTAGTTTGACTCCAAAACCTATGGTTTTCAAACTTTCCTACTAAGGAACCGCGGCAAGACGCGGGGAATGCTAGTTTTGTTTCCTTAGAGCCCTAAGTTCAATACGTATCTCCTGATGTATTGCTTTTAATGTATTCAACGCTTCCTGCTCAAGAGTTATACTTGAAGTGCCGCCTGCTGGATAAGCAACAATCGTTTCTAGGGACGATTGCTTTACTAGAAAAGCAAGAACAAGCGGCAGTTGCTTATCAACAACGATTAATAGTTGATTTATTAAATTCGCAAACGCACCCGGCCCTGACTATTATCACTGTCTCAGAAGCCCATCATCATCGTCTATCAAACACTTTATTTCGGCTTATTAAAAATCCGTTATGGGAACTAACAAGTAAATTAGGTGTAATACGACTACTAGGCAACCTAAAAGGTCAAGCACTAATATTAACGGATGCTACACTAGATAAGATTGAAAATAAATTAAAGAGTACACAGTGTATAGAAGTTTATCAAGGACTTGAATTATTAACTGTCTTAATACCTGGATTTATCACAACTGCCAAATTTGGGGCGCTGCTGCAAGCAGTTCAGTTAAAAATAATTTTGCATCTAATATCTCAAACTAAGCTTTGTAATGGTTAAGCACTCAATTTTAAATAAGACGGTTTTATGAGATAATAAAGCTAAGCTTAATTCTGTTTACACTTCAACTATAGTTAAAATAAACGCTCATGTGTTCAGATGCTTTACTGGATACTAGGTATTGCGTATTAAGTTAAATTTAAGTATTAGTTTATTGATATATTTTTATTATTTAGGACATAAGCTATATTTAAAATAATACTTAAAGATTAGGCTGTAAGCTATCAGAAGGCAATTGTTGTTCATTTAACAACACCTTATAGTTTGTTATAAAGATTTGTAGAAGCAAGTCACTTTCTGACGCCTGTTGCAATAGTTTCAGATCATCTTTTTTCTCAGCTTGACTAAGTAAGGCATTAATTAATTGATAAAATAGCTTAGAATGGGCATCAACTAAAGACGTACCATTCTCTTGTATAAATTTATTTTGCTCCGCATCTGTGAGCTTAGAAACCATCGTAATTAAACACCGGCCAGCCACTTCTTGTACCTCCCTGTCATTATCCGCCAGGTTCAACAGAACTGCTTGCAGCAACGCACTGGCCTCACCGGGTGAGACGTGAGGTATCAGTACAGCTAAAGACGTAAGCGCCGCTGCTCGTATATCCCTATCATCATTGGCCAGGCTCAACTGAATTGCTTGCAGCAGCACACTGGCATCACTGAGTGAGACGTGATGAGGCATGAATCCAACTAAACAATCGAGCGCCGCTGCTATCACCCTCCTATCATCATCCGCCAATTTTAACTGAATTGCTTGCAGCAATGCACTGACCTCACCGGGTGATATGTGAGGCATGAGTACGGCCAAGCATTGGAGCGCCGCTGCTCGTACTATCCAGTTATTATCCGCCAAGTTCGACTGAGCAGCTTGCAGTAGCACACTGACCTCACCGGGTAATACGTACGGGATAAGCACGACTAAACACTCACGCGCCACTGCTCGCATCCTCCAGTCATTATCCACTAGGTTCGACTGTACTACTTGCAGCAGTGCACTGACCTCGACTGCATCGAGTGAGATGTGAGGCATCAGTCTAGCTAAACATTGGAGCGCCGCTGCTCGTACCTCCCTGTCATCATCCGCCAGGTTCGACTGAACTGCTTGCAGCAGCGCCCCAAATTTGGCAGTTGTGATAAATCCAGGTATTAAGACAGTTAATAATTCAAGTCCTTGATAAACTTCTATACACTGTGTACTCTTTAATTTATTTTCAATCTTATCTAGTGTAGCATCCGTTAATATTAGTGCTTGACCTTTTAGGTTGCCTAGTAGTCGTATTACACCTAATTTACTTGTTAGTTCCCATAACGGATTTTTAATAAGCCGAAATAAAGTGTTTGATAGACGATGATGATGGGCTTCTGAGACAGTGATAATAGTCAGGGCCGGGTGCGTTTGCGAATTTAATAAATCAACTATTAATCGTTGTTGATAAGCAACTGCCGCTTGTTCTTGCTTTTCTAGTAAAGCAATCGTCCCTAGAAACGATTGTTGCTTATCCAGCAGGCGGCACTTCAAGTATAACTCTTGAGCAGGAAGCGTTGAATACATTAAAAGCAATACATCAGGAGATACGTTTGCAAAAAAGTTAAACGAAGAGAGCATAATGTTCTTTAAATAATCAAAGAGGGCATTATAATGTTTTTATGAATTTTTTCTATGAATTTTTTCATTTTTATATTTAAGAAAGATAGTGTTGCTTGTTTTTGAGAAACCTCCCGGGGCGTTTTTGAAAGGAACAA
Organism: Legionella beliardensis; assembly: GCF_900452395.1. Taxonomy (NCBI): domain Bacteria; kingdom Pseudomonadati; phylum Pseudomonadota; class Gammaproteobacteria; order Legionellales; family Legionellaceae; genus Legionella; species Legionella beliardensis. The sequence continues at coordinate 43,204 of NZ_UGNV01000005.1, read as the reverse complement.
AAATAGCCGATGTATTATTACCTTAGCTTTAAATTAATGAATAAATTAATTATGTGTTACCGTTGTAGTGAACAGAGCCTAAGAGATGAGCAAAAGGACGTTAACAACAAAAGAGTTGGGTTGTTTTAAGACAGCGCACGGCATAAGGGGCTTGTTGAAACGATTAGGCTTTTCCTCACAAAAGCCGATTAAGCAAGCTTACCAACGCGATGTAAAAAGGGTGGATAAGTGGCTTACCCTGTCATCAAAACACGCGCCATGCAGGAAAGCAAGTTACCCGTTTTGAAGCTAATTAGCAAAATCATTTGCCTTGCCTTAAATTGGTTATTTCATTTAGCACCTTATTTCATGGTGGGTAATTTAGCTAAGTTTATTAACCCCTTAATTACGAGGTTAACATCTTTCGACAGAGACTTTCGCCAAGCCGCTTGTCACATGTTAGTCAGTTTAGTGCCTTACCTACCTTATGTGGCTCAAAAAGAATTTTTAGATAAAAATTGCTCGATTTTAACCCAGACTGAATTTCGTGAACTTCTTTATCAGTTCATTAATGCATATTGCTTAAGGAAGAATAAGCCAATAAATGGATGTTTGGAGTTCGTATGAAGTACCTTTTATCAATGAACAGTTCAGTATTTACAAGTAAGATCCACCTAAAATTTAATATTTATTATCTTTAATAAGATTTGTAACGTTGCATCAAATGCAGCTATAGCCAGTACATAACTTGATGTTTTAAAATTTAATATCAAAAATAAAGCAGATTAACCTTAAATCTTAATTATATAAGACCAAGGAATATATAGTTTTACATGAACTTGCTATGATAAGAGTAGTTAAGTTTTTAAATCTATTTATTTTAGCAATAGGAGAAAAGGATGTTAGGGCAGATAATTAAAAATATCTCAATTATTCCAATATTTTTTTTATTAGTGGCTTGCTCCCCTGAAAATAATTTTGAACCTGTGGTAAATGATGGTAGTTATGGGGGGGATGGCGGGCATATCCATCGAAATAAATAATAAGTATGGAAGCTCAAGCAGGGATTATAGCTTTTTTACAGGGTATTTCTCTCAAATTGCATTAAAGTATAAAGGTTTATAATGGATTATTCGTTTAAGGAGAATAGTGATGATCCGAGTATTAATAATAATTTTTTCGTTAACGCTATTGGTAGGATGTTCTCAAGATAACTATACTTCAGAACCAGAGGATAAAGCAAACAATTCAGGGTATGGGGGTGGGGGTCATGGCGGCTATGGTGGTGGACATTAATTAAAAATTTTTTGGCTGTTTAGGTTATTTAATATTTTACAGATAAGGCTACCTCTAAGGAAACAACAAAGAATGAAGAGTAATTCTATAGCTAAAAAGCAACCTGTTTCTAAGGAGGGCTCTTTATTATTAGCTTTATTATTGACCGGTAGTTTTCTTGTTGCCGAAGTCATTGGTGGAATTGTGACAGGAAGTCTTGCCCTACTTTCTGATGCAGCGCATATGTTAACCGATGTGACAGCGCTTATTATTTCTTTAACAGCTATTTATGTAGGAAGAAAACCTGCAGACACCCTACGAACATTTGGCTATTATCGATTCGAAATTTTAGCAGCGGCGTTTAATGCTGTTCTTCTTTTTTTGGTGGCATTGTATATCCTTTTTGAGGCGTATCAACGTTTAAAAAATCCACCTGAAATTTACTCAACAGGCATGCTAATTATTGCAATCCTAGGGTTGCTTGTAAATTTAATTTCGATGCGTTTATTAGCAGATGATAAAGAAAAAAGCTTAAATCTTAAAAGTGCTTACTTGGAAGTATGGAGTGATATGCTTGGTTCTTTAGGCGTGATTATCGCTGCTATATTAATTCGCTTAACAAATTTAAATTGGATAGATTCTTTTCTAGCTGTGCTTATTGGCATATGGGTTTTGCCTCGTACTTGGATACTCTTAAAAGAAACTGTCAATATTCTTTTAGAAGGTGTTCCTGCCGGGATTGATATTACGAAAATAAAAATTGCTTTGCAATCAATTCCAAATGTAATAGATATACATGATTTACATATTTGGGCTATTACTACAGATAGAATAAGCTTAACAGCTCATCTTCTAATCGCGCCCACAGCGAAAGAGGATGATGTAAGAGATAAAGTTCAATCTATGTTGTTATCTGAATTTAATATTGCGCACTCAACATTGCAGACAGAGCGTACGAAAACTTCTCATTGTGAAAATCATTAATTTTTATTGACAGTAATAAAGTAATGCCGTTTTACTTTGCAATTTCGATACTATTGAATAGATAAGAGTAGTTAATTACAAATAACAATATTAGCTTAAATAATATCGGCTATATATATTTAGTCGCAATAGACGAAAATTAACTTTCCTTTTTATTTTTCATTAAGTGTTAATATCTATAGTATTAGAAATAGAAAACATGTTGTGAGAACATTATTGTTATTGATAAAGGTAAGTATTTAAGTAAACAGTGATATTGTTATTATTGCGAATAATTTGTCAATGCCTTAGGAAGGTATCTTAATATCTAACATACTCTACTTAAGTCGTAAAGTTGTAAATATAGTCTGGAGCCTTATTTGAATAAAAAAAAATATAGGTCTGTAAGAACAAAAAAATCTATATATAAAATAAAGAGACCGCCTTTTGAGTGTGTTGCTCTTGTATTACAAGGTGGAGGAGCATTAGGTTCCTATCAAGCTGGAGTCTATGAAGCTCTGGATGAGGTAGGACTTTATCCTGATTGGGTAGCTGGTATTTCGATAGGTGCAGTTAATGCGGCAATTATAGCAGGAAATCCAGTTCAAAACAGGGTGGCACAACTTAAACTTTTTTGGGAAACTATTTGTACCAACTCTTTAATTGATTGGTCAAATTTATTTACTTCAACAGCCTATAATTTTGAGTTTAGCTTGTTCAATCAAGCTAGCGCATGGGCTAGTATAATCAATGGTGTTCCTAATTTTTTTATGCCTCGCAACCCAGCGCCTTTTTTCTATCCTGATGGGGCTATTGAGGCAACAAGTTTTTATGATTTAACTCCTTTGAAGGCAACATTAGAGCAGTTTGTAGATTTTAATAGAATTAACAATGAACCTATTCGCTTTAGTGTTGGCGCAGTCAATGTAACTTCAGGTAATTTCACCTATTTTGATAATACTACACATAAGATTTGTCTAGAGCATATCATAGCAAGTGCTTCACTCCCGCCAGGTTTTTCAGCGACCGAGATTAATGGCGAGTTCTATTGGGACGGAGGATTAATTTCTAATACTCCGCTTGAGTGGGTAGTTGAAGGTGAAACACGTCAAGATACCCTTGCTTTTCAAGTCGATCTTTGGAACGCGCAAGGGTCTTTACCGCGTAATATTGCTGAAACAATGACTCGGCAAAAAGAAATCCAGTATTCTAGTAGAACACGTGCTAGTACAACCAACTTCCAACGGTTGCAAAGTATTCGTTGTGTGCTTGTAGAGCTTCTTTCTAAATTACCACCTCATTTATCCAAAAGCAAAGAAGCAAAATTTCTAGAGAAAATAGCGGACCATAAAGTATATAATATAGTGCAATTAATTCATCGTCCAAAATACTACGAAGGACATGCTAAAGATTACGAATTTTCTCTTGCTATGATGAGAGAACATTGGAAAGCAGGTTATGTAGATACTATGAAAACCTTACAGTATCCCGAAATTTTTATACCGCCAAATCACGAGGAAGGGGTATTAACTTTCGATTTATCATAAATAAAATTAAATAGCTCATATTACTAAAAATTTTATTATAATTACTTAAGATATACCTATGATAAATACTTTCGATAGTCGCGCTATCTTGTGAAAGATTTCAGGACCTCCTAATCCCCGAAATCGACTCGCCAATGCACGAGGTATTTTAGCTGCAACCGTCCTAAGATAATCCTGTACTCACAAGGTTGCTCTGTCTCAAATACACGATAACAAAACGGGACATTACAATGGCAGGCTCTATTCTCGGGATTGATATATTTAAAAGCAAATTTAATGTAGCACTATTGCCCGAAAATAAAGTTAAATATTGAGTATTTACTAAAAATTTAAAAGGATTTTCCGAACTTATATATTTGAGTGGTAAATAAAAAATATCTGTACGCTTCAGGCGTGTATGGAAGCTAAGCACTTATGGTGAGGCTCTTGCTCTTCATCTATTTCAGGCAGGATTTACAATCAGTATGATCAATCCAGCTCGAATTAAGACTTTTAACATTACGAAAAAAAGCTAATAAAGCAGATGCCAATTTAATTGCTCAATTTAGCCTTACATTTGAACCGCCTTCATTGGCATCCTACAGTCCCTGAGCTTTGTGAGTTACAGGCGTTAGTTCTATTTCTTTACATAATCAAGTTCTCCATAAAAAGATAATTAATAAATATATTGAGAAAGATCCTAATTTGAAAGAACAACAGACGCTATTAAACTCTATTCCCGCGTTAGGTGAAGCCAATTTTTAGCTTTTATAGGTGATGTTTCTCGTTTTAAAAATGCTAAGCAACTTGCTCCCTTCGTGGGCTTAAATCCAAAACAAAAAGTCTCAGGCTCCTCTAATCGGGAATGAACATTGCTTTCAAAAAAAGGAAGCGCCTCATTGAGAAAAGCATTCTATATGCCAGCTTTATCAGCTAAACGGCATAACCCAATCATTCATCAATTTTGTGCTCAACTTACTCAACGAGATAAAAATGGAAAAACCATTATTTTTGCTGCTATGCGAAAATTACTACATATCATTTATGGTGTTTTAAAATCAAGATTGCCTTTTAACCCTGCATTAATCTAATACCTTGACAGTATGTTTGAGCACGGTATCTGCGTCCGGCACGTTTCCCTGGACGGGCAAGCGTCTGCCTCCCACAATGACTCTACGGCTACAGAAAGATTTTTAAATTTTCCTGTACACTGATTGAAAAATCGCAGCCTATCGCGGTCTCTACGCCTCCGTTTTCAGTCTTCCATGACGCGCAGTATTGGTTGTGTTTTAACTAGATTTCCGCCGTTTATAACATAGAATTGATTTGACGTCAGTTTCGAAAGAGGCCTATTATGTATTCGGTAAACTTTGTCCACATTGGCTACAAAATTGTGCATCAAGCATATTAAAGCTTGACAGCTTTGACATGGTACGTTTTATTGACCTTGATGACCATAATTGCCGTATTTATTTTTTCATCTTTGATGAGATTTTCCATGTTTATTATGAGAGACCTTATAATTTCTTCCATGATGGCCATTTAGATAATTATCAAGTAATCCTTTCAAAAAACTCATATTAAACCTCCTCATCATTATCCTCAGTAAAATGTTGCAGCATATCTTGTAAAATACAACGTATGTGTGTATCAAAAATACGATAATAAATATGTTTGCCCTGCCTATGTGAAATCATTAAACGAGCAGAGCGTAATAAACTTAAATGATGACTGGTTAACGGTACAGATAGATCTAGTTGAATTGCTAATTCAGATACGGCTTTGGGTCCTTCTTCCAAACATATCAAAAGAAGACGTAACCGGTTAGGCTCACCCATTAAATGAAGAATGTCGCTTAAGGTGGTAATTTGGTCTTGAGTTAACATTTTTAATTAAACAATTAAATAAATATTTAACTATAAATGTAGTCTACTAATAAAGATTGTCAAATTAGCCTTCTCGTTAAACAATAGTAACCGGAATATAGATTATAATCTTCAAAAAATTTAAATGGATATAATTATGGCATTTAGGTGTTTATTTAATAAAGTATGCCATTAATTTTGGGTATGACCTCCAATTAATGTACTCTTTGCTTCTTATAAATAACTAGCAAATTTCCGCCAGACTGATCAAACCTGCTTGATTAATACGCTCTAAAAATTGTTTCCAGCGACCTTTGGTTGAAATCAATGCTCTTAAATGCAGAACCATTGAAATACCCTGATTTTTCCACTTCATTCCTGATTGGCAGAGACGTTGTTTAATGAGAGTTTTGCAAGCTGCTTCGGTCACTCCCGAGCCAATGGGCAGATTTTTTATCTGATAGAAGTTATAATCCATGCGTTGTCTTTGATTTTTAAAATAGGTAATCGCACTTTTTAGTTTGTCAACAAGCCCTTGTTTTTGTCTATTGGGTAGCATGTTGCTCATTTCATTAAGCAATTCAGAGGCTACATTAAGACCATGTTTTAAGCGGTGACAGGCTAAATCAAGCCAAAGTTTCCGTGTTGATGTATCGATTGGATGCATGGCATGAGAAGCTTCTGCAAGATATTGGGTTGCATGAAAAAAATCAAGGGCTTGATATTGGGTATGGCGGTCTAAAAATCCCAATTCACTCGTGCACCATCAGCAATACCCACATAGGTGGTTCTGTCGAAAATTGTATACGAAGTTGAAAAGGGGCTTAATTAAGACGTAATTAGGCCGCAAGCTCATAAAATTGCATCCAGGCTGGAGTATCTTGTGCGCTAACCATTTGTCCTTTTTTCAACATTCGATGAAGCTCTATTCCTGCAATGGTAGCTTCTGCCGAGGCAAAGGATTTAAATCCGAGAGTATATTTTGTTATTTTTTTAATGCCGCGGTGATCTTGCTCAATCAGGTTATTGAGATATTTTATCCGCCTCACCTCAATAAATAAGTGCCATAATCCATGGATAAAAAGAAGTGAATTGATTCGCTCCAAGGCGGCGGTATTTGAGCCTGATTTATCAATGTTGACCTTCTCAGGCATGCCACTAGAGCCTATAGCTTTTTCGAAAAACTTCAATACAGCAGGGCGGTCGCGACGTTCTGAAAGCATAAAATCAATGGTTTTTCCCTCTTTATCAACAGCGCAATAAAGATAAACCCACTTACTATTCACCTGGATGTAAGTTTCATCCATTCGCCAACTTTTACCTACCGGTTTTTTCCTTTTTCTAAAAACCTGCTCTAACTGAGGCGCATAGTGAACAACCCACTTTTGTACCGTGGAATGATCCACTTTAGTTCCTCGCTCTTCCATCATTTCTTCAATAGCACGATAGCTCAATGGCAGAGCAATCTTCCATCTGACAGACATTAATATTATGTCTTTTGGAAAATGACGTCCTTTAAAACTGATCATCTTATGCCCTTCTCTACTAACTTCAGACAGTCATTATAAAATACATCATCTATTTTCGACAGAACCCTAAACAATTGAGCACCATTGCTCGTACAAACCACTCATTATCTACTAGTTTCAACTGAGCTATTTGCAGCAGCTGACTCACTTCATTGGGTGACAGGCAAGGGATAAGCACTGCTAAACATTTAAGCGCTACTTTTCGTACCTTCCAATTATGGCTCTGTTGCAAAAAAATTTCCACTTTTTGAAAGTGAGATTTTTAAGTTAAATATTCCCTTTTTTTCTCTTTAAGTGGGAATTAAATTTATTACTTTACCTTTCTTCAGACCTGCAAGTGGAAAATATTTTTTTGATTTTTACGAAATTAAATTTTTGCAACAGAGCCTAAAAAAGGACAATTCAATGCGTGGATGTATGGTCTTGGATTCAACAGATTAGTGCAACTTTTGTATATAAAAGAGGCAGGATAAGAGAGTAAACTTCCTGCTGTTTTAGTACAGGAGTTGTAAATGAGTTACAAGCATTTGGATTATCTCAAGCGGTGTAAAATTCAAGCGTTTGTGCATGCAGGTTATACGCAGCAACAAATAGCCGATGAGCTAGGGGTCCATAAGTCAACGATTAGTAGGGAGCTTAATCGTAATCTAACCTTTATTCGCACGCGCTTAGGATATTGGACCTATAAGGCAAATTACGCGCAGAAGTATGCGGATGATAGGCAACGAGATAAGCCCAAGTACATCAAAGTCAATGAGGAGATTAAGCAGTTTATTAGGGAAAAGATAAGCCAGGACTGGAGTCCTGAACAAATTAGCGGCTATGCTAAACGCAAGCAGTTATTTAGCTTAAGTCATGAGTGGATTTATCAGTTTATTTTAACGGATAAAAAGCACGGCGGTAGCTTATTTAAACACTTAAGGCATCAACAAAAGAAGTATCGTAAGCGCTATGGTGGCCCTAAACGTCAAGGGCCAATTAGAAACAGGCGATTCATTGATGAAAGACCTAAAATCGTTGATGAAAAAGCGCGAATTGGTGATTGGGAGATTGATACCCTTATTGGCAAGAATCGTAAGCATGCTGTCGTTTCAATCGTTGAACGAAAGACTAAGTTTACTATCCTTAAAAAGGTTAACCAGAAAACCGCTGAAAACGTAAGCTTAGCCACGATAGATGCTTTAAAACCATATACCAACTCGGTTTTATCCATTACAGCTGATAACGGCTCTGAATTTGCTTATCATGAGAAGATAACCGAGCAGTTAAATTCCGATTTTTTCTTCGCTCATCCTTATTCATCTTGGGAACGTGGACTTAATGAAAATACCAATGGATTGGTACGACAATACTTAAAAAAAGGCGCAAGCTTTGAATCCATAACTGATGAACACTTAAAAGCAATTATGGAAAAATTGAATGACAGACCTAGAAAAACATTAGGCTTTAAATCACCAGCTATGTTATTTTTACCGCAGACAGCTGATGAAGAAAAGGTGGTTGCATTAGCTTGTTGAATCCGCCGGTACTCGCAATGAGGTATCCTTCATCAATGAACAATTCGGTATTTACAGTTGAGATCTACCTGAAATTTAACTTTTCTTAGCTTTGCTAGTCTTTGCAACGCAACCTTAAATTTTACTCTTAATTCACTTTAAGCTAACTTATATTTTTTTAAATGTTACTTAACAGCGTACCAATGATTTAAAGGTAGAAAATAACTTTAGAAAGACTCTGCCATCTTAATTTATGCTAATTCCTTTGATTATAATAGATAAAAAAAATATTATTAAAAATAATAATATAAGGATAATGTTACTTGAAAATATATTTACGGGGCAATCATTATCCATACTTGCTTGATTTATATGGCGAAACCAAAATATCCAAAAAATAAACAAAAAAAGAAGAAGAAAAATAAAATAATTATTATGGATAGTGAACGCATAAAAAAGGAAACAAAGAATAGAAGCCCAAGCTGAAATTAATGATAATTTAGCTGTAATCTTTCTATTATAATTACTTAAAACTTTTCGAGACAGATAACTGTTATTGGCCATTTCTCGTTCCCTTTTCATAAGAATAATAGAAAAGGATAAAAAAAATACGATACCATATGACCAAAAGAAAACGCTCGATTGCAAAGCAATAACCCCCACGCAAAAACGCAGGACAAACCCTAGGGCAATACATAAGGCATCAATAATTGGTATGCTCTTTAATTTGAAAGTATACGCATAATTTAAAATAATATAGCAACTAATAACACACATTACTTGAAATTGTATAAGGAAAAAATAAAAGAGAATCCCATACAATACACATAAGTAATACATCGCCTTTCGAGGCAATATATCTCCAGAAGCCAACGGCCTGTTTTTGCATTTTATTGCATGATTTTTATCTGTTTCTATGTCATGGATATCATTAACGATATAAACTGTAGATGAAGCAATTATAAATAAAAATAACGCCAAGAAAAGTGATCCCAGCGATTCGACTGAAGGACTCGATTTTAAAAAACCCAATGGTAATAGGACAAAGATATTTTTTACCCATTGATTAATTCGCAGCAATTTGACTAAGTGATACAAATTATCTCTGAATTTACTTTGCATAAGTTTACTTAATGATTACGACTGATAATAAATGAAACTAATACTTTTAATTGTGCAGAATTAAATTCAAAATTATTAATATACTTCCTGGCCTTGTGAATTATTTCATTACAACAAGCGACCCTGTCAAGGGTTAGTGCATCAGCAGCTAAATTATCACCTAAGCTATAAATAAAGCTTGCACGTAGGCGCTTTCTTCCATTAAGTACAGCATAATACATCGCATCATGTAGTAATTCTGCTTCATCTTTAGGGTTAGGTAAATACAGCTTTAATGCATTATTCACTCTAATTTGACATTGCTTTATATACGCCAAAATATCCATAAAAGCTCCTCTTAACAATAGGAGTATAGAAGATAATAAATTTTACCGCCTAGATTTTACAAATATTGCAATTAGGTAGGTAATAACGAAATTTAAATCAATTCAGTTTTTTGGCTAAAAGAGAAAGAGCCGGTAAAAATAATAGAAGTTAATCTAATAACATTCGTCACTAGTTGATTTAAATTTGATCAACTATACTCATTTTATAAATGAAGTGATGGAGAACATAGTGGCTTTCGAAGTTAAAGTTAGTGCAAAGTGTATCTTAGCTAGAGAGCATCTTATCCTTGAACGTGGGTATGCGATTGTTGCCCCATTGAATCATTATCACCTGATGTTGAGCTATGAAGCTAATAAAATAAAGACGATATATACTATTGAAATCAGCAGGATTTTTTAAACTCATTAAAATACGTCTCAAATATTGGCAAGTATACTACCTTTTAAAGACAAAAATATTTCTTAATCTCACCTCAAGTTTCCTTTTCTCTTCTAATTTACTAAAAATTGAAATTGATTTGGTTGTGAAATAGTTAGCTATTCAACTCATGATTCCTGATTTAATCTGCTAGCTGCTAATTGTCAGCTTAAATTAACTGTGCTAAGGTGGTTTTACTGAAATTAGTGTTTAATAGTCTTAATAAGTTGTCTGAATTCTGGTTTTCTATTTGTAAATAATTAATGATTAAAGTAGAGGATCTAGTAATGAGTCAATATACTATTTATATAGCTAATTTACCCTTTAGCACCACGGAAAACGAAATTGAAACTGAATTTTGTAAGTTTGGTAAAATTGTTGAGCTTTATCTAATTAAAGATCGTTTCACAGGTTATTGTAGAGGAATGGGCTTAATCACTTTTTCTTCTCAAAAGGAGGCTACCAATTCTTTGGAGATGCATGGCCAGCAGTGGTATGGACGAACATTAAAAGTTACTGAAGTTCAAAACCGGGCTGCGTTACAAAAATAAAGATTGAGATATAATGCCCATTTTTTTACAGAGCAACCAACGTCTAAAAATCTGGTAGATTTTAAATGGCGCCACTTCATGGTGAAGTGATTTTGCAATGTGTCCGTTGGTAGTGCAAATATGGTATCAGTTATCGCGATTTAGAAGAAATGATGGCGGAGCGTGCTTTAACAGTTGACCACACCACCGTTTATCGCTGGGTTCAGTATTATGCACCTGAGCTAAAGAAACGATTAAATTGTTATAAAAAACGCTATTCTAGCCGTTGGCACTTGGATGAGACCTATATCAGAGTGAAAGGCGAATGGAAATACTTGTATCGAGCCATTGATGAAGGAGGTAACACCATTGATTTTTATCTATCGCATCGGCGCAATGCCAAAGCAGCTATTCGATTTCTGAAAAAACTAATAAAGAACAATCCTACCTGCGACGTGAGTGTCATTAATACCGATAAAAATCCCGCCTACAATCAGGCTATTCGGGAATTAAAACAAGATGGCAGTCTTTCTAAACACGTTAATCATCAACAAATCAAATACCGTAATAATCGCTTGGAATCAGACCATGGCAAACTTAAACGGCTCATTAATCTTACCTTGGTTTTCAATCGATGAAAATAGCTCTCGCTAGCATTAAAGGCTTTGAAATCATGCGCATGTTCAAAAAAGGACAATTCAATGCGTGGATGTATGGTACTCGCAATGAGAAGTCCTTCATCAATGAACAATTCGGCATTTACAGTTGAGATCTACCTGAAATTTAACTTTTCTTAGCTTTAATAGTCTTTGCAACACGACCGAAATAACTAGTTAAAGGCAATTAATATACTACCTTCTTATTTTTGCAACAGCACCTAATAAAGTAAATATTTTTAAGAGTTTAATTACAGTATGCCTCTTGCTTAAACTAAATATTGCAAAACTTAGAAGTTTTGCGACAAATCACCCTATTCCGTATTTATCGCCTAAATGTTTCGTAAATATTAGAGGCACTGCCGTGTGCATATCCATTTACAAACTTCTATTCACTCTGGTAAACAAAACGGTCGTTTCCTTTACTCTTTCCACAACACACTAACTAAACCCAATTTAAAAGACATCTTTCGTAAAGAAACGCTGGAAAACAATCAAAGTAAAGAATATACTGTAAACACAAGACTTCCTTTACTTTTTAAGAACTTAACTATGAAAATTGGCTATGCTCGGGTCTCAACCTTAGAACAAAACTTAGATTTACAACTCGATGCGTTAAAGCAAGCTGGTTGCACAAAAATTATTACCGATGAAATGAGTGGTTCGGTTGCCGACAGACCTGGACTTAAAAAAGTTAAAGAATTATTACGTGAAGGTGACACGCTCGTCGTTTGGCGATTAGATAGATTAGGTCGAACGCTTAAACATTTGATTGAATGGATAAATGAGCTACAAGCCCAAGGTGTAGGCTTTGAAAGTTTGCAAGAATCGATTAATACGACCACCTCAACAGGCCAGCTCATTTTTCACATCTTTGGTGCCTTGGCTGAGTTTGAACGTAACCTGATTCGGGAACGCACCAAAGCAGGTCTTGCCGCAGCCTATGCACGTGGTCGCTTAGGCGGCAGACCCAAGCAATTAGAACCGAGCAAACGTAAACTTGTCGTTAAACTCTATAAAGACCGTGAACATACCGTCCAAGAAATTTGTCGGATAATGGGTATTTCTAAGCCAACCTTGTATCAGTATGTGCGTGAGCACGATGAGTAAACAGGCCAACATAACTAATTATCTTGGTTTGGCTTTGAATGTGAGTAGGTTAATGCTTGTTTTAAGTTAATGTGCTAAATAACCATCTATACCTGTTGCTCTACTGTTAAACAACAATATAAAATCTAAGCAACTGCTCAATGCCTTTAAAATAAAGGCGTTCTCTCCCCTTCTCCACATGCTTATCCACCGTTTTTGTGGATAAGGCATCAGTGTTGTGAAATGCTTGACCCAAACAATCACCAATAAGAGCTATCTTTAACGCTATCTTAAATACATTAAACAGACTACTCTTCTTTTTTACTAAGCAGCTAACGGATTTGTTATTGTGTTGTCTAAAATATCACTTTTTATTTTATTTTCGAGCAATTTTATGTATTTTGGACGTATCTTATCTATCAAATAGCATGTTAGTTGCCCGAGATTGAAGCCAAAAACAGCAGCATAACCAGCACGTGAGATTGTATTATCAGATTTCATCTGACTTCGACTCGCCGATTGTGTAAAACAAGGGAGGTTGCAAGAGCGGGAGCTTCTTTGGGCGCTTAAATGCTCGTCTTCGATGAGGCAAGTAGATATCAGTCACATTCAGTTGGATTAATAACTGCTCATTATCATAAGTAAAATACCTTCTATCCTTGGCAACCGATGCAAGGGTACGCTGTCCAAATAGCATTCTATCCGTATAAAGCATTAACGGCAGTGATTGGCCATCAGGCATCTGCAGGTTAAGCACATAAATCCCTGTTTTGATTATAGGTTGCCAATTTCTTTTCAAGCGCCGCTTGTTCATCATAAAGACAAGCCAGTTTAATCGCGCTATTATCTATAAGCTCTTTATTGGCATGTGGTAACCCGGCATGATAATCTTTTTCCATCATCTGCAGATAACAACCTTCGGAATGAATGTCGTGATTTATTTGTCTTAATTTATCGACAAGGTCATGGGCTTTAGGCGTTGAGCGCCTATTTATAGCGTTTTCTGGCGCATGAAATCGATTTTCATGTTCATCACTGAATTCAAGCCGTGCTCTAATTTCAGCTATTTTTTGGGGATTGGTAATACCTAAAATTTCACGTTCCAACTTTTCTGCTTGTATCTTGCGTGCTTTGACCTCTTTTTTCTCTTTAAAAAGTTGTCCGATGTGAGAATGATTATAAAATCCTTTCGGTGTAGACCACCGTTTACTTCGCAAAATAAGTGAGATGGCATTTAGCTTATGCTTAAAACTTTCACAATTCTTAAATTGCTTGGGATCAGTTGCTGCAAAAACGACCTCGGCAAAAAGCTGTTCAGGATCTGAGATTAAAAGTTGATGTTGGTGTTGAATATTAAACAGCATGCCTTTAATTTGATTTTTAGCCTCGTCAGTAATGATGCCTTCTAATTCTTTTTCGTATTTAAAATCGTTGATAAAATTTTTATTCGGTTTTTTATTACGGCTTTCTTTACCAAAATTAACATTATCCGCTTCACTAATAATATTAGTAAAAGCATTATAATTTTTATCTTTATATATGGAAGGTATCGATTTTGACTTTTCGATCGTCTCGATTTGATTTAATTGTGAGCTTGATGATAAAGAATCGCCCTCTTGTGCAGGCTGACTTGTTAACGTTTTGGCGTTTGAATTTTGCTTGATAAGTCCAAGCAGTTTATCGGTAATTCGAATGTAGGTTCTTTTCTTGACTTCAAACTCGTTAGGATTGTTATTTTTATTTTTAGCACAAAATGTACTGCGTCGTTCAATTAAGCCTAGGTCAGTAAATTCTTTGATGTATTTTTTTAACGTGCTTAAGCCAATCCCTACTGCTAAGGCTATGTCTTCATAAGGTCGCATAAACCAAATAGCATCAGAGTCTTTTAGTCTGTATTTGGAGTTTTGCCACCAGAAAATAAATTGGTCGAGCAAATAAGCTTTTTTAGGGCAGCTGGTTAATGTCCGCAGCAAATCGAACCTTTCATGGAAAATTGCACAAACGTTCCCCATAGATAATTTCCTTATCTTTGTTGTTTTTTTAAGGGAACGAAGCTAATATTTTTATTGGAGATATCTAAAATATTTGTAACTTTGAAAGTTTTAAATATTTTGAGTTTTAGCTTCATTCCTAGCTATGTTTTGTAGTTATGAAGAGTTGCAGCTCTTCATAACTACAGTGCTTATCCTAATTCTTCATTTTTCGTCTCTTTAGAATATAAATAATTAATTTTTTATAAGTTTATTAATATTCTTAGTTTTTTTCTTTTAATCGTCAAATTATGTAATCGATTGAAAAAAAAAGATTTTCCTGATGGTTCGCCGTGATATTCCTGATAGTTCGCCAAATTATTCTTGATAGTCCGCCAAACTATTCCTGATGGTTCGCCAAATTATTCCTGATAGTTCGCCTCGGTTCTTAAGAAAATTATTCGTTGGATTGAAATAATCCCCCCTTTTTCTCTATTATATTTAACTGAATTCTTGATGGTTCGCCATTTTTTTGCCAGATGGCTTAATATTTCATACCAGATAGTTCGCCATTCTAAGTTAATAATAAGAAAATTCTGAATTAATGAGCATAAAAGTAGTTTAAATAGAAAATTATTAACCTTAGTTACCTTAAAAATATTAATAATTAGGGAATAAATAAGCTCAATTGGAGCCTAAAAAAAATTGATGGTTCGCCATTCCAAGCTTCCAAGTTTCCAAGGTTTGCTTTATACTAGATTTTAAATTTTGGGATAAGGTTAAATGGAATGGAGCAGTCAATAATTGATGTCGACCGTGGCGAACGGTTAGCTAATGAGTCAATTGGTATAGATTCATTAAAGAATGAAAGAAATTTAATGCTTTTTCCTTTTTGCTCTACTTCTAAGGCATTACGTTTTAAAACTATTAAATATACATCTAAAGATAATAAATTTTCACTTGAGGTGACCGCAAATAATGAATATGGAATGGTAAAAATCTGGGATTTTGATATTCTACGATTCGTATTTTCTAAAATTGATACTATTGCAAATAGAACTGGTCATCACCCCTCCTCTGTTACCTTTTCAGCCTATGAATGTTTAAAATTTCTAGGTAGAAATCCTAAGGCCGGAAAAAATGTTAACTGGTTGAAAGAAGCTCTCGATAGGCTGGCGAGTACAACTTATAAAGGGAATATATTTAAAGATGAAGGGAAGCATGTAACAGGTTTCACCTTAGTGAAATATGAGTATGTGGAAACAGCTCGAGGTATTGACAAAATATCTATTTCATTAGATGAAAGACTAGTTTCATCATTAAGAAATTCGAACTCTTTAGTCACAATAAATGAGCGTGTATTAGAAGAAACATCCGGTCTTAAAAAAAGATTACTTGAATTAGTTGCACTAAAAGTGTCCTTTGAAGGTATCTGGATTATTTCAGTTGAAGAACTGCAGTGCTTGTGTGCAAATAATTGGTCCATAGCTAAATTTAAAAACGAAGTGAAGTCTTTTCATGATTTACCTTGGAGTGTATCTGAAATTAAGGTGAACGACGAATCATGTATCCGGTTTGTTAAAAAGTAAATGCTACGCGCGTAGCATAAAAAGTAAAAAATAATGGGGGTATTATGGTTGCAATAGTTATAGCTGTTTCACAAGGCAAAGGAGGGGCTGCAAAGACTACCACGTCAGTTAATTTAGCAGGAGCCTTAAATGAAATTGGATACTCGACATTTCTTTTTGACTGGGATATTAGTAAACCTGATGCAGTTAAATGGAAAGGTGATGAACAATATATAAAGTGGATTAAATCAATTAATAAAGATAATCCAGTAAAAGATATTGAAGAAGCTAAATCAAATTACGATTTTCTTATTTTTGATACGCCCCCAAATTATGAGCAGAATGCTTTTAAAGCAATTATGGCTTCTGATTTTGTCATCATCCCTACTTCCATTAATTATCTAGATCAAGAAAATGCTAAAGACGCAATATCTGTACCTATGTTAGCAAAAAAACCTTTTAAAATATTGATGAGTAAAGTGAAGAAAGGGACAAAAGAAGGGAAAGAGATACAAGAAACTATTTATAAGCAAGATGTAAGCTTCAAAGTAATAGTTACTGATAGAAATGTCATTGCACAATGCCCTCGAAGTAGCCAATGGATTGGTCAGTTTGCTAAAGGAAGCGATAGCCATGAACAATTCCTTGAATTAGCAAGAGAAGTGATTTCTTGGACAGGAATTAAAGAAAAAAATAGATTATACGAGGTGGCAGAATGAGTACCGATTTTTTAAGTAATATTGTTAGCAAAATGCAACAAACCCAAGCTGATCTAGATTTGATAACAAAAAAAACGGAGTCAGCCGAAAGAGTAGTAAAAAAGGATCCTCATGAGATTGGAAATTGGGAGTTTAGAGATAGACAAGAGTTTGAACTTGGAGATATTGAGGCATTATCTACAAGTATTAAATCTAAGGGGCAGGCACAGCCTATTATTATAGTAGAAGTAAATGATATATTTAGAGCTAAAGATAATACTGCTGTAAAATATGTGGTTATAGCTGGCTATAGAAGATGGCTGGCATGTAAATTAAAAAATATTCCAATAGATTCGATTATCCGTAAATTAAATTTTGAACAAGCTATCTCTTGTTTAGTTTCTGAAAATGAAAAGGAAAAGGTATCAGACTATTCCAAAGGAATGTTTTATTATAGCCTTCTCCAAAAAGAGCGTGTAACAAAAAAAACACTATATGAAAGATTGGGGATTAATCGAAGTGTATTTGATAACTTTCTTTCATTTGCTGAAGTGCCTAAAGAAGTGTGGGAAGCAGTGAAGGATATGAGAAATGTTTCAGCTAGATCCTCAGCTACTATTAAATCTATCTGTCAAAAAGGGGAAAAAGAAAAAAATGCCATTATTTCCATTGCAGATAAAATTGCTTTAGGGATCGGCGAAAAAAAAATTACTGCTCTTGTTGATAAAATACTTAATGAAAAGGGTAGATTAGCTAAAAGTGCTACGCGCGTGGCATTCTCTAAAAATATATTTATTGAGGTAAAGAAAGACTCACTTACCTTAACAGCAAGAAAAATTAAGAGTAAAGATTTAGAGACTTTGCAAGAAAAGTTAAGCGAGTTATTAAAAAGCTATATAGCCTAATTCAGTTAATATTTAATCTCAAATGAGGATTATATGTCTAACAAAACTAACACAGAAACAAATAATGAAATAGTAACCTTAAGTGTTGATATTCCTTATGAGTTAAAGGATAAATTAAAATTTAATTCCTATAAGGAAAAAAGAGCAATAAAAGATATAGTTAGAGTTGCTTTAGAGGAATATTTAAAGAAACATGAGAATTAATAAATATTAATTATAATTATTGCTCCTTGTTCCTTTAAGGACATTTAAATTATTTCAAATTTACTTTATGAATCAAAATAAAAAATTTTACGCCTTCTTTGAATATTAAGTTAAGAAAAAACGTTAGTTAGACCAAGAATAGAAAATGGGATTATTGATAATACATCCAGGCATTAAGACATACCTTATTTAAACATGCAGAAAGTGGCATATATTAGTTTTTAGGCGGTTAAAAGAAGCTTTGTTTAAAAAAAGATAGACAAGAAGTAATGATAAAGGAATTGGTGGAAATTAAATTTCTGAACTGGTGATGAAATTGAGCTGGCAAGGATTATAATGCTATAGTTCGTGATGAGGTAAGAAGAACATACACAAGAGGAACCATTCAATCCTCCTTAGGGAGTTATTTTATAGCAAAGTCACTTTACTAAGCTCGATAGATAAATCTCAATAACCGACTATATTTAATTGGTGGTTGTTTTTCACATAAGCAAATTGGATTTATTTATATTTCGCTTTTCTTTTGCCTAAACGAAGTAATATTAATTAAATTTTAAGGTGGAATTAGATTTTGTTTCAAATTGAGTTACAAGTAAGAGATTATGAGTGCGACTTTCAAGGTATTGTAAATAATGCAAACTATCTTCATTATTTTGAGCATGCAAGACATACCTTTCTAAGCACAATGGATATAAATTTTTTCGAAATTACCCAGAAAGAAATATATTTAGTTATATATAGAACAGAGATTGATTATCTTGTACCTTTGACTTATAAAGACATATTTAAAGTTAATGTAGAATTTAAACGTATATCGAATTTAAGAGGAACATTTCATCAAAAAATAATGGTAAATGATGCTATTTACACTAAGGGTGTATTTTTTGTAACTGCATTAAATAGTAAAAAAAAACCTATAAGCCTTGATTTTATAAATTTAAATCATGTATGAATTAATCAAATGTATATTAGTTGTAGTAAATCCATTTTTTTCTAAAATTAAATTAAGATTAGGAATTTCTAGGGCGCTGCCAAGTTTATTAAATGAGCCTAGATATCCTAATTTAATTGCTTCAAAAACTGCATGGGTAATATTGGAGCAATCTAATTTTTTTATAGATGATTTTCTGTAATCATTTACGGTAGCATTAGAAATATTTAGTATTAATGCAGTTTCACTAGAAGTTTTACCATTTGCTGCCCAGAATAAAATATCCACTTCACGTTGTGTAAGTGAATTTACATTATGTAATTTATTTAATATAACACTTTTTCTGTAGTACTTATCATTTAAAATGAGAGAGTTTTTATAAGCTGGATGATTAAATTTAATTAAATCCTCAAATTCATCAACAAAATAAAGACAAAATTCATTAAAATTAGTATGAGTATTTTTATAGAAAATTTCATAATCATTAATTATTTTATTTCTTATCGCACCAAATATAAATATACATTCAGGGCATCGTCGAACTATATAATAGCCTCTATATATTGAAAACCGTTCTTCAAGTTCTCTTTTTAAATTTAAAGTAACCGAATTGGTTTTATCACAAATATAAAAATCTTTACCAGTAATTACCTTATCACTATAACTAAAATCTTCTTTATAAAAATTCTCACCATAATAAGGTTTTAGTAGGTGATACATATTAGATAAAACGAATTTTTGGTTATTATTAAACACAATATAACAAACAAAATATTCCATATTACATTTATTTAATTTTTCACAGATTGTATTAATTTTATTTTTGTTTCCGAGGCTTAAAATGTAAGGAATATCCATTTGATTTCTTCAAATTATAGCAAATCGAGAATGAAATCCTAAATATCATTCAATGTCAACCCTGAAATGTAAGGGGTTTAATCGTTATCTAAAAATGTTTTAATTCGCAAATCTTTTATTTAAGGGAATTAAATTGGAATCGAAAAGCAATAAAAAATATCCCAAAGTCTATATCTCTTTTCAATTATCTGAAAAAGCAAATCAGTTATTGACAGAGTCTTGTCAACGTTCAGGTCGTAAAAAGATTCCAGAGGCAGCATTGCGACTAGAAGATCACCTATCTCAATTTCGCTCTATCTCCGAATTAAAGCAAACAGTGCCGTATGAAAATTCTGAAAAATTAGAAATGGAAATTCAAGATGGCTGTACTTCGAATACATAAAAAGCAACAAAACTTTGTCATTCTAGATAAAACCTGTTTGCAAGATAATCATCTCTCTTGGGGTGCTAAAGGTCTTCACGCTTACTTGATGTCTTTACCGGATGATTGGCGGGTAAGAGTGGATGACTTGCAGACTCGAGCTACCAATGGCCGTGATTCGGTTCGTAGCCTCCTCGCAGAGTTAGAACAAGCAGGGTATATTTCTAAATCAGAGTGTAGAAATACTATAAGCGGCAGATTTGCAGGAATCGAGTATGTTGTTTATGAAATTCCTCAACCCAAACATGAAGACGAAACACCAGCGCCTGAAAACACGTCTTCGGTGTATCCAAGCCCTGAAACCCCGGCGCCTGGAAATCCGACGACGGCTAATCCGACGCTATTAAATAATAAGAATAATAATAATTTATTAACTAAGAAAGCAGCAGCAAGCAATGAGCAAAGAAGAGAAGCACCCTTTAAGCCTAATAAAGCTGCTGCTGCTTTTCTTGATAAAAATAAACTTATTTCAAACAAAGAAACAAATGAGCTTGCAGTAAGGGATATTCCTAGTTTATCTGAAGAAGATTCTCTCGTAGGGTGCATGCTTACCGATAATCAAGTGCAACGTATTAGAAATTTCGTTCAAACACTTAAGGTAGCTAATGAACAAGTACTTATTGAAGAAGTGACCTATTGCTTAGTAAGCCAAAAACACTTCAAGGCTTGTGGTCAAGATTTTGCGCGAAAGCTCAATGCCATACGTGCCGTTATTTTACGTGGTGATTGGCAGCGGCCCGTTGAACTAGTACTCAAAGCAAAAGAGAAAACCAACATTGCGCTAGAGCACTTGGAAAGAGAGCTTCAAGAGACGCATGCTGAAGCATTGCACTTTCAACGACTTCTCTCTGATGCGAAATTACCAGCCATCACAAGAACTCAATTTGAAGACATTTTAACGAAAGCTAATCTGAAAATGAGCCTACTTAAACAAGAAATTTGTAAGAACTCGCCCGGACAAGAGGTAAGGGCCAGTTAAAAATTAATTTAGAGGCGCGACAACCATTTGTTAAAAACAAAAGAATCAGGGAATGAAGAGCATGGCGAATCAGGGGATAAAAAAGAGTGGCTGGGTGTGCGGTAGTTAAACTGATTAGACACGTAACCTAGCTATTTAATTCGTAAATAAACCACAGCAATGCGTGATTAAAAATTGAGCCTTAAGCGCTTAAGGGATTTTTACAATCTAAAAATGGAGAAAGATAATGAGAATGGTTAAAAAAGCAGGCAATTTGCTTAAAAAAGGAAGTTTGGTGTTACCTCTGATGTTGTTAACAAAGGCCGTCTTAGCTAATGACTTATTGGCTAAAGCGCTTGAAGGTGATGTGAAAGATTCCTTAGGCAGTGGTTCGATGTTTTGGAAAGTGTTTATTTTGATAGACATTATTTTAGCCACTGCCATGGCCGTTAAAAGTAAAAACCCCATGGTGTTTGTGGGTGTCACCGCGGTTGCTTTTATTCCAGCCTTCCTTTTGAAAACATTTGTGTTTTAAGCGGAGAGAATAAATGGCAAGCAACATAAGCTATCAATTCTTAAGTCATATTGATGCGCCTAAGCGCGTTTTAACGTTAACGCTGGATGAGCTTATTGTAGCAATTTTAGGCTTTATGTTGCTGGTCATGAGTAATCAAAAAGTATTGGTGTCATTGGTTGGGTTGGGCTTATTAAGTGGCTTGCGGTATTTGAAAAAAGGGGAGGGGCCTAAAGCATTGCTTGTTCTTACCTATTGGTATTTACCCAGTCCCTTGATGCAGTTTTTCCTGCCTAAACTGCCTTTTTCCCATCATCGCCTTTATGTGGCTTAAGGAGAGAGAAATGGATTTTAAACAGCACCAAAGTCGATTAAGCCACTTGTCAGCCCGATTTAATTTGATGGTGGTGCTTGTTTTTGGCTTGTTGGTGTCTAATGTCTTGTTATCGTGCTTTCTTTACCACACGTGGGCTCATCACACCGTTGAAATCACGCCCTTTTCAGGAAACCCTGGCTACTTTAAATCAGCATCCCATGTCGATAGCCATTATTTAAGTTTAATGGCTGAGAATTTTATCAATGAGCGTTTAAACGTCACCCCTGAAACCGTTGATGCCAATCACAAGCGCTTACTTTCGTTTGTCAATTACCAACGCTATCCAAGCTTATTAAAATTGTTAACCCAAGAGGCGCAAGTGATTAAAGCCAAAAAAATGTCATCCACCTTTGTTATCACCCACATTAAATCAAACTCTCATCAACTGACTGCTGTGGTGTCAGGTGTGTTGAAGCGCTATGTGGGCCTGCAGGCATTAAGTGAAGAACGTAAAGCCTACCGACTGGCGTTTCAATATAAAAACAACCGACTGTCCATTCTTACATTTAGTACCTGCAAGGAGCGGGAACATGCGTAAACTTTTAAGTGTTGCCTTAACCTTATTAACAACGGCTGCCCTGAGTAGCAGCATACCCATTAAAGACAACAGTGACGTTGCCTTAACGCTTGCAAGCAACAACTATAACCGCATTGTGGTGCAACAGGACAAAATCATCGAAGCCGTCTTTCCCCCAGGAAGCATGGCTATCAAACGCGATGAGCAAGATGGCTCGGTGTATGTGATGTTGGCTTCACCAACGCCCTTTACCTTGTTTTTATCCACCGAATCTGGACGGCATTTCTCAGTGACCCTAAATGGCGAGGCGTCCTTAGGGAAAACCATTGAGCTTGTCCCGCAGGCGCAACCTTTCACGAAAACCGCTCAGCCTGTTGGAACCACGCCTTTTAAACGTGCGGCTAATCTCGCGGTGCCGGAGGCTATTCTTGCGATGCTTAATCACATGGAACAACAAAAACCTTTTGCGGATGTGCGCATCACACGCCACGTTGGTAAGGCGTTGCGTTGGTCAAAAGGATTAACCCTGTTGCCCAAAGAGTCTTGGGTAAGCCCGCTCCTAAAAGGGGAGGCCATTGAACTGTATAACGGCGGCAAAGAAACGTTGACCTTGGCTGAAGCGTGGTTTGCCAAGGCAGGGACGCTAGCGATTAAATTTTCAAAGCCTAGCATTCGCCCGCAAGAACGCGCCATGCTCTACCAAGTAGAAGAGGTTTCTCATGGCTAATTGGCAATTGAATACACGGGTGTTAAGGAGCCAGGTACGCACCTTGTTGCTAGCAGGCGGCGGACTCTTTTTTCTGGTTGCTGTAATGGCTATTCTTTTGGTCGATGGTGGGTCTCAAAAAACACCCTTAGCAAAAAACACCGTCGATTTAACAGGCATCATTGATGAACCCTTTACGGACGGGGCAACAGATAACGCACTCACTGCCCAGCAAACGGAATTGGAAACCCTTAAAAAACAAGTAAGCGTCTTAACGGCGCATCTTAAAGCGATGGGAAAGGCGCATGAGCGCCAATTACAAGCGCAAAAAGACGAACTCGCATCCCAGGTTAAGACGTTAATTTTAGCGAGTCAAGAAAAAAAGAGCGCTTCTAAAACGCAGCAAAACGTGCCTTCCGAATTGACAGACGTGCAAAACCCAAAGCTTTGGCATAACCCTAATACGTATGCGATGAACTCGATGATAAAGAGCAGCAACACCTTATCTGATGCGAGCTTACGAATTAACTTGGTGTCCTTTAAACCGAAACGGCGATTTGCTCAGGTAACGCCTGACTCTTATTTAAATCCTGCACATTACGTCCCTTCAAATACCTCGGTGCGGGCCATTGTTTTGGGTGGTGCTGATGCCGATGCCTCGGTAAACGGTCAATCAAAAAATAATGGCGTCATGCTCTTTAAGTTCTTAGAAGACGGCACGTTACCCAATGGCCAGCGCTCACGTCTTAAAGGGTGTCGAGTAAGTGCCAACTCGTATGGCGATATTTCGAGCGAACGTGCCTTTGCCACGTTGTATCGTTTGTCGTGCGCGCATCCTGGGGCGCCCATCATTGATAAAGAAGTCACCGGTTGGGTGTTTTTCAATGGCAAAGTAGGGATTAAGGGGCAGCCTTTGATGCGAGATAATAAAGTCATGACTTGGGCAGGCATTAGTGGGGCGTTATCAGGCATCGCCTCTGCCGCGCAATATGCGCAAAGCATTCAAAACATTGGCCCTTATGGGGCAAGCTCTGTGATGCCTTCCAGTCAAATTGCACCGTTTGCCGCTTACGGTGGGGCCTCAAAAGCCGCTGATACCTTATCTGCTTATTATGTGAAACGCGCCGAGCAATACCATCCGGTCATTCAAGTAGGCAGTGGCAATGTGGTGACTATTGTCTTTAAAGACGGGTTTTATTTAGAGCCTGATGAAGATAAGAGTCAGCACGCCAAAACCCGGGTTAGTGCAGAAGAAACACGCGCCCTGATTGCTCGCGATAATGAAGACCCGTCGGCGATGAATTTTACCGTGCCGCCTCAAGTATTAGGGAAAATTGATAGGTCAAATACATTAAGTCGTCAGGACGTGGGAGGGTTTTAATGCGTAATGCTTCTTTGTTTTTGTTGATATTGCTTGCCACCTGCTTGAGTGGCTGTGGCACGATGAATGCCAACTTCAGTTGCCAGGCAACGGCAGGGGATTCTTGTTTAACGATTGAGCAAGTCGATGCCATGACGCGTTTTGCTGATGAGGCGCGGCCGGCCTCATCCAGAAAAAATGTGCTTCAGACTAAGAAAGGCAGCGCTTACCCGCAAGGGCAGCGGATTGTACTGCCTCATGGCCAATCAGTCTGGGTGACGAAACACGTGAAGGAGACAGCATGGGGTTAAACGTCACGCAGTGGCGCGATAAAGCACGCACGCTTTTATACAGCGCAAGCCAGCGCCTTGGCGAAACCGCCGGCATTAAGCCCGAATCGCTTCATCATCAGCAACAAGCACGCGATTCGTTAAGGATGGATTTGCCCGCGCTTAAGGGACTTTTACCGTATGAAACCGTGACTGATGCGGGGTTTTTTGTCAATCGAAGCTCGATGGGGTTTGGTTTGCGGCTAATGCCTGCTAGTGGGGCTGATGAGTCGCTCATGAAAAGCCTTGCGCAAACGTTTAAAAACAAATTAACGCCTGGCACCGATTGCACGGTGCTTTTGTATAAACACCCCTGGCTTGAAACAAGCCTTGCCCAAAACTATCAACCTATTTTAAATCAAGGCGGAATTTATGCAGAACTTGCACGCCTAAGCCTTAAATACCATTTAAATGCCATTAAAAAGGGGTATAAAAATGGTCGTAATATTCCTGCAGGCTTAAGTGATTATTGCTGCTACCTCTTTATTTCAAGGCCCATGCAGTCTGGGGTCGATAAGCAACTATGCGATTTAAGAGAGGATTTTGTCTCTGAATTTAAGGTCGCAGGATTTAGTTTAAAAGAGTGTGAAGCAGATGAGTTTAAAGTACTTTTGCGCACCTTAGTCTCTCCTAACTTTAATGATTTTTCATGGCCTGTGGTTCACGGGGATTCATTATTGATGAGTGATGTGGTACCCAATCCAACGGCGGTGTATGAAATCGGTGATGAAGCAATTGAGGTGTCTATTGCCGATGGTGACGGGGTACTTCAGCGTACCAAACTGATTAATTGTGAAATCACCCATTACCCAAACACACCGTTTGCACTCTGGCAAACACCCGATTTGTTTGCCAATTTATTGCAGCCCGAGCAAGGCATTGATTGCCCCTTTTTGATTTCCTTCACTGTGCGTGGTGTCAATCAAGAAAAGATGAAAGCGCATGCTAAGGCGCGTGCCAAATCCTTAAATGCGAACAACAACGCGGTGCAGGCGTTTATTAACCCAAGCATTAGAGAGGAGGCCGCCGAGTGGCAGCTGGTGCATGACCATGCCTCTCGGGGCGACTTATCCCTTTTGCCGACGTTTTACAATGTGTTGTTGTATACCACGGAAAATAACGCGCGTGAGCAGGTGGCTAAAGCGATTGCAAGCTTTAGACAGATGGGGTTTACGCTTCATGTGAGCCGCTGCAAGCAGTGGTTGAGGTTTTTAGGTAGTTTGCCTTTCATGCCCACCGAAGGGCTTTTTTCAAGTCTCGCGCTTTTAGGCATGATTAAAAAATTAACGCATTTGAATGTGGCTAATTTACTCCCCGTGGTCGCTGATTTTAAAGGGGCAGGCCAGGGTCTTCTGGTGCCTACTTATCGCCATCAGCTTTTTTATTTAAATACCTTTGATGACCGGGTGTTGCCCATCACCAATTTTAATCGCTTAACGGTAGCTAGCACTGGGGCAGGTAAATCGTTTTTCGAGCAAGCACAAATTTTAGATGGCTTATCACGTGGGCAGCAAATTTTTGTCATTGATTTAGGGGGCTCGTACAAGCATTTATGTGACATGGTCGGTGGCAGCTACCTTGATGCCTCCACGTTAACATTAAATCCGTTTACGCTCTTTGATTTTGATGGCGTCACGGAGATAGACGGCGCGCGGCTTAATGATTACATTCAAATTAGGGATTTGCTAGCCATCATGGCAAGCCCCTCAGAAGC
Source organism: Legionella beliardensis (assembly GCF_900452395.1). Classification (NCBI taxonomy): domain Bacteria; kingdom Pseudomonadati; phylum Pseudomonadota; class Gammaproteobacteria; order Legionellales; family Legionellaceae; genus Legionella; species Legionella beliardensis. The sequence goes on along the minus strand of NZ_UGNV01000005.1, from coordinate 16,401 downwards.
GCTAGGTGAGGTGCAAAAAGCGTGGTTATTAGACGCTGTGATGGCCTGTTGGCAAGCACACGGCAGGCAGGCCAAAATGGATGATGTCTTAAACACCTTAAATGACTTGTTACAAAAGCCTGAATCAAGGGATGACCGCCGACTTAAAGATTTGCTGATTTTGCTTGAAAAGTATGGCAGTAGGGGGCTTTACGGCAAGATGTTTAACAGCGACACCCCGCTATTAAATAGTTCCAATTTTGTGGTGCTTGAAATGGGTGAGTTAGAAACCAATCCTGAGCTTTTGACCATTGTCATGTTTGTGATGATTGTCATTATCCAAGGGCAATTTTATCACGCTGACCGAAAACGCGAAAAGCGCTGCATCATTGACGAAGCTTGGCGGTTTTTGGCCAATGGCTCTAATCCAATTTGTGCAGCATTCATCGAGCAAGGTTTTAGGACAGCACGAAAACACCGAGGCGGCTTTGCAGTCATCACCCAAAACTTACTAGACACCATGAATACCCTGCAAGGGCGTGCCATTGCGGCCAGCAGTGATACCAAAATCATCATGCGTCAGGGCGCCTTTAAGCAGTATTTGGAAGAGCACCCCACCCACTTTAGCCCGCTAGAGGCAGAAGTCATTGAGTCGTTTGGTGAGGCGAAAACCCAAGGGTTTTCTAATTTAATGATTCAGTTTGGCAACGTCACCACGTTTCATCGTTATTTTTGTGACCCCTTTTTACGCGTGCTTTTTTCAACCTCCGGTGAAGAAGTCAGTGCCATTGAAACCTTGGTCAATCAAGGGCTACCCCTTCATGAGACCATACAACAGGTGGCACACCACTACTATGGGGAGGAATTATGCGATTAATACTTCCTGCGATAGTGTTAGTTTTGGTCGTCCTTTTGGTAAGCATGACGCTTTATACGCTTAAGCCTTCTGAGCGCATTGCGTTTTTTAACAAAGAGGCGGTCTATGGCCAATTGATTCGACAATTAGCAGAGCGTAAAGCCACCGAGGCCCAAGTGGCGCAAACAACCCGGCGGTTTCACGCGGTTTTAAGCCAAACCTTAGCGCACTACACCAAACGTCATCAGGTAGTGATTTTAGACCAAAAACTGGTGCTGGCGGGTGGCCTTGATGTCACTACAGAAGTTACGGCTGAATTAAGTCAGGCCATGAGGAAGGCATCATGAAGCGATTCTTGTCCTTAATAATGATGCTGTGGGGCGGGTCGGTGTCTGCAAAATCTTTTGGTGTCGTAGGTGAGGTGTTTCCGGTTGCAGAGAAAAGTTTCTTAGTGCTGATTTATGAGCGTTTGCAGGCATTGACGGCAAGTGGTGAACTGGACGCACTTAACCAGCGTTGGGTGCAAACAGTGGCTTTTCATGCAAACAGGCCAACTGCCTTAGGCCTTAAACGAACTGACCGCTCAATCACTCATGATTATTATCCTGAGGTGACATTAAGTGCAGACATCTTAGATGACCGTGGGCGCCTTTTGTATGCTAAAGGAACGCAAATAAATGCACTTGAACGTCTGCCTGCCTATCAACCCTGCTGGTTATTTTTTAATAGTGAAGATGAGGCGCAGCTTCATTGGGCAGCGCAGCAAAAAGTAACCTGTAACAATCCAAAATTCATTTTAACAGGCGGTAGCGTTCAGGCTGCTGAACAGAAGCTGCAAGCGGTCATTTATTTCGACCAAGCAGGGCGCATAACCACTAAGCTCGCCATTTTACATGTGCCGGCCCTTGTCAAGCGAGCAGGCAATCGCTTAACGGTTGTGGAACAAGCAATTAAGGAAAATGGCGATGTGCTCTAGATTCCTGTTATTGATGCTTTGCCTTTCACTGTCTTGTTTGGCCGAAGGCAAGCAATGCACCGGTCATTTTGTCAATCCCATTGCCGATGTGTGCTGGCGTTGCTTGTTTCCTTTGTCTATTAGTAACACGACCGCCGTGCACGCATCACTGCCGGACTCGCCCAATGCTGCCAGTCCCATCGGTGTTTGCCCCACGGCCCTAGGAATGCGACTTGGGTTAAACATTGGCTTTTGGGAGCCTATGGCGCTCACCGATGTGACCGATACGCCGTATTGTCTCGTAAATCTTGGCGGCACGCGCTTAAACTTAGGCTTAAAGCAAGGCCGTGGCGGCCGTCACACAGTAGGCAATGGGCAGCAACGCGCTTTTTTTCATGTGCATTGGTATAAATACCCACTCATTAACTGGTTAAATCTCATTACGTCTGTTGGCTGCTTACAGCAAGGCGATTTTGACATGGCCTACCTCACGGAACTTGACCCCACGTGGCAAGATTCAGAAATGAGCTTTGTGTTAAGCCCCGAATCGATGTTGTTTGGTAACCCCATTGCAGCCGTTTCATGCGGCGCTGATGCCCTGTCATCAACCTTAGCCAATAAGCCTAAGGATAGCCTGTTTTGGTGTGCTGGCAGCCAAGGCACCCATTACCCAATGACAGGACACGTCAATGCTGCCCTATCTCCGGTGCAAACCGCACTTCTCTTAACGGAGCGCTTAAATTACAAAATGCATCGTGAGTGGTTGATTGCCGATTCAAGCCCAAATGCAAATGCGATTTGCACGGAACACTATTATGCCATGACGCCTAAATCGCGCTACCGCTATGAGCTAGTTAATCAGGTGGCTGACGGGAAGCACTGCTACCCATCAGGACACAGTACGCTTACCTGGGAAGCTGGAAAAATTAAACCGCATACCCCTGACCAGTACGGGTTTTTGGTGTGGCGAAAACGTAATTGCACGTTTCTTTAACCAGGAGTAAATGATGTTAAGCAAAGGAATGGGGGTGCTTGTTGGGTGTCTTGCCATGACCTCACTGTGTGCGAGCACGGTGTCAGTCTTTGTGAGTTTTTCCATGCCGGAGATGCTTTTAGAAGAGACGCTAAAAGAAAGTAGCCTTTTGCACATTCCTGTGTATTTAAACGGACTGTACCAGGATTCAATGCCAGAAACCGCCTTAAAAATAATGGCATTAAGTGCGCGTGTTCCAAACTTAACGCTGCAAATTGATCCCACCTTATTTGAGCAGTTTGGTATCCAGCAAGTACCTGCCTTAGTCGTTGCCAACGGTGAGGCGTTTGATGTGATTTACGGCAATCTGCCTTTAAAAGAAGGCTTGGCGCGCATGGCAGGAAGGGGAGACAGTGGCTTTTCTGTCACCGAAGCAAGAGGTGTCTTTTGAGTAAGCTAACTTGGGTTTTAGTATGCTGCCTTTACTTGTACAGTGCGTTTGCAGGCAATGCCAGTGAGTTGGATGCCTTGCGTGCGCGCGAGCAAGCACTCAATGCCTTAAAACAGTTTAAGCCAGAAACGGTGTTGAGAGGCTATACAGATAACCCACCGGAGGCAAGCATACCCGTTACCGAAGGCACAAACCCTTTGCCCGAGTTAGGTCATAGTCAGGCCGCCGTGAATGACACAGCCGCCTCTGTGCTTGCACAAGCGTCGCATCCCCATCTTAAAGCAAACCCCAAGGCCTTAGAAATGCAATATGCCGAAGCCCTACTCTCACACGCAGATTCCGTGTTAGAGGGGGTGTGTTATGAACAACCTGCTCACTGCCAAATGGACTTTATGACCAAAACGTGTGAAGACAAGACGAGCTATCGCATGGAGACCTGTGGCAGCACGTTAAGCATTGGTTATAAAACGGCAACTCAATCGGTGAATCGTTATCTCTTTTATGAGAATAAGTCAGGCAATGAGGCACTTCGCAAAACAATTCACCTAAGTGTGTGTGATGGTGAGACACCGGCACCCTTGTGTTCTGCGACTAATCTTATCAGCGTCAGTTCACAATGTATGAAATTAGAAGTCTCGGTGACGCAAGGCGCTATCCCTTTAGCTGTGCTAAAAACGCCCAGTTGCCAAGACCCAACGCTTACCTTTGATTTGTTGTGGGATGAGAGAGCCTTTGGTGGCACGGTCACGTTAACGGTCATTGAAAGCCAATTTGAAGACGATTGGCTGCCTGCCAATTGCAGTCAATATGATGAGAAAATCAAAGAAGGGACCTGTGTAGTCGCTGCCTCTGATTTATGTTTGGAGCCCTATGCCACGCGCGTGATAGATGGGGTGCCGATTACGCGTCCTTGTTGGGGAAAATATACCGTTTATCAGTGCATTGATGGGTTAACGAGCACGTGTGAGCCTTTGCTCTCTGAAGGGTGCGCGCACGTCGAATCTACCTGTACGCTCGCCACCGACAGGCATTGTGATAGGTTTTTACAAACCTTTCGCTGTCCTGTTAATCAGTGTTTTCCAAAACAAACCATTTGCCAACCAAAGATAAATTGCGCAGAAGGTGAGTGTGCTGAAACGCTAGATGAAGCCAGTGACGACATGCCGGAAGGAGTAACTCGCTTAGGAACATTAGCGGATACGGCGAGTGATGTGGCTACCAATCAAGTCAATAGTGGCGAGCCTTCCATTTTTAAAGGCGAAGCGAAGGATTGTGAGTCTTATTTCTTTGGTGCTCATGATTGCTGTCACGATAAAGGATGGGGTAAATGGGTTATCCATTGTCCTAAGGATTTAAAAGCATTGCTCCAAGCAAAGCGGGATAAGCGAGTAAAAAAAATTGGCCATTATAATGACAGTGGTAATAAACACTATGTGTATTGTGTGTTTCCCTCAAAACTTGCAGGCATTGTGCAAATTCAAGGACGCTTTAAGCAACTTCATATTGATTTTGGCAAGCCTAAGTCGCCTGATTGTCGTGGACTTACGCCAGAAGAATTAGAGCGTATTCAGTTTGACGTACTTGATTTGTCAGCGCTCACTGACGATTTTATTCATCGGCAAACCTTACCTAACGCACCTGGAGCAAGCTTGGTCCATGAAGCCAAGGTTAGGCGTTTTTATCAGGAGGGGAAGGCGCATGATTAAAATTCTATTGCTACTTTGTCTATTCATGACACAGGCTTGGGCAGCAGCTGAGAAGGAACCGGCTGGATTTCTCTGGTACAACATTGAAAAAGAAAGGAAAGAAATTGATAAGACCAAACCCTTAAGCATTCCTTTTGAGCGCTTAAGCTATACCGAGCGTGATGCTGTTTTGCGCTTCTACACCATGGAGGCGCTTCATAAAGCACGATACACCAAAAAAGTAGAGGACATGCGCATCTTTTTGGGTCTCCAAGATTACTGGCTTAAAGAGTCTTCACGGTTTAAAGCGCTCTTTCAGCAAACGATGTTGCTGCATCCGGAATATGATTATGCAGTGACGCATCCAATCTCCAATCTTGGCGCCAAAATCACCGATGAAGTGCGAGAGTCTCAAATCATAGAGATTGTAAACCGCTTATCCAAATCCCATGGGCTGTTGCTCTTTTATCGCGGCAAAAGTCCCTATGACTTAAAACAAATACCTATTCTTGCTGATTTTTGTCAGCGATTTCATTTCGTACTCATTCCCGTTAGTGTCGATGGCGTCATTGCCACAGAGCTCACAAGTTCTCGCGTTGATAAAGGGCAGGCAAACCGCTTAGGCGTGCGTTATTTTCCAGCCATTTTATTAGTACATCCTAAGCGCCAATCGGTCACCCCAGTGGCTTATGGGCTGACCACCCAAGATGTCTTGATGGCGCGTTTAGTGTTAGCCGCCACTCAATTTAAAGGAGCGCAAGTATGAAAGGGTATACAGGCGTGGTATTTGCCTTATTGTTTAGCACGGGTTTTGTTTATTCAGCAAATGCGCACTGGTTAACTAACCTAATTGCTACGCGCGAAGGGGCGGCAGTTGGCTTAAGGGTAAAAGCAGCTGATAAAAAGAACGGCTTTTTTAGCGCGCATGGCTTTATTTTATTTTATGCAAGCACGTGCCCCCATTGCCATCAATTTGCGCCAGTCCTTAAGCGTTGGTGCGAGCGTCACCACGCTCAAGTTTTACCGCTTTCATTTGATAATCACGCGTTGCCTGACTTTCCTGACTTCTCAAGTGCCACAACCGAGTGGGTCAATGCTGCCTTTCAAGGCCTTGCCATTCAGTACCCGGCGTTATTTATTTTAAATTTTAAAACGCAAACGTTGTACCCCGTGGGTTTTGGCGCCATGACTGAGAGCGAGCTTAACGCGCGTATGGCAAGTCTGATGCCTAAAATAATTGCCCATGAGCGTGGGGAGAGTCGGCCGTGAACTATTTTATTTTAGCTTTTGGTTTATGTTGCCTGTCCTTTAACGTAAACGCTTCCGTGAGCCTTGACTTAGATAAGTTTTTTAATGGCTTAGGCTATTCGGCTAACCTCACAAGCCCCCAAGCCTTCGAAGCACAAGCGGCCGGTTTTTTTGGTGGCGGCTCGTTGTATGCGCGCAATCAAGTGCGTCAATACCAGCTGGTGCAGTTAGATTTACCGAGTTACCGGGCAGGTTGTGGTGGGATTGATTTATTTACCGGCAGCATGAGTTTTTTGAGTCATCAAAAATTAGTGGATTTGGGAAAGTCTGTCATGACCAATGCCGGTGCGTATGCCGTGGATGTGATGCTTGCCTCCACCGTGCCTGAGCTTAAGCAAGTGCGTGATTATTTACAGCAGCTTGAGCAAATGGCAAATCACGCAAGTATTAATTCTTGTCAGCTGTCGCAAAACATGGTGGGCGGGATTTGGCCAAAGACTGCTGAGAGCCAACAAAAAATATGTAAAGACCAGGCTGCGATGGGAAAGGAAGGGCTGTTCAGTGATTACGTGCAAGCACGCATGGCGTGTTCTGGGAGTAACTTTGATAATGTCATGAAGAAAGCAGCCGCTGATCCAATCCGTAAGAAGCAAGTGGTATTAAACAAAAACCTGGTGTGGTCACTCTTAAAGACGAAATCCTTTTTAAACAGTGACCGAGAGCTTGCCGAAATGGTGATGAGTTTAACCGGCACGTTGATTATTGATAAAGAAGGTAAAGTGACACAAGTGCCCTCGTTGGCAGGGAATGCCGAGTTAATTCATGCGTTGATTGGAACTGGACTTGGTGCCCCGACTGCAAAAATTTGGCGCTGTAAGGATGTGAGTGCGGAAAGCCTGTGCCTGCAAGTCAGTTTGCAAGACATCACCATTCCTGAAGCATCAACACTTACTTACAAGGTTCGAGAGATTATTCGCACCATTAACACCAAGCTCATTGACGATGAAAAGCCAGGCAAACGCGAGCTTAATTTTTTGAGCTTAACCTCCCTGCCGGTGATGAAATTTTTAGCTGTTTTAAACGGCATGCACATGGGCAGTAGTGCGGTGGACATTGAAGAATATTCGACGCTGATTGCGCAGGATTTACTCACTAATTATTTAACGAGCTTACTTACTGAAGTGAAGATGGCAACGGCAGGCTCTGAATTAAATACTGATTTGGTCAAAGAAATTCAAAAACGAATCACTATTGCCACCACGCGTGTTTCCTCGCTTGACTCAAAAGTAGGTCGAAAATTGAAAGAGAAGCTCGCGCTCGTTGAAAGGATGGCGCAAGTTGAAAAACAGGTGGCTGCAAACATGAGCAATACCGTGACATAAGGAGTGTGGCAAATGATAACGATTCATGTCTTAGCAGGCGGTGAATTATTCCAACACGTGCTTAATGCCATGAGCACCTTTATGAAGCAGGATAGCTTTTTAGGGTTACTGCGCGTCACGGCCTTAATAGGCATTGTGATGGCAACCGCAGGCTTTCTTAAAACCCGTGACCCAATGGCATTTGCGCGTTGGTTTTTAGGCTATGTGCTTTTTGTTAATCTCGTGCTGCTACCTAAAACTTCCGTGCTGATTGATGATATTTCGTCACAAACACCAAAGCTGGTAGGCAATGTGCCTGTCGTGTTTGCACTAAGTGCAAGTCTTTTCACCACCATCGGTTATGGTCTGGCACAAAGCTATGATGCGCTGCTTTCGATGCCTAATGATTTAAAATATACACAAACAGGCGCCCTTTTTGGTTCGCGCTTAATTCAAGCCTCGAGCGCTTTTCGTATTAAAGATCCCATGCTCAAAGAAGAAATGAATAACTATTTCAGAAATTGTGTCGTAGGCGATATTCGCATCAATCGCAAATACAGTGTGGGTGATTTAACTCACGCTCCTGATATCTGGAAACTCATTAGCGCAAAACCCTCCCCGCTTCGCATGGTTAATGTCAATAACAAACTGGTTACTTGCGAACTTGCTTCAAAGCCTACTGGCCGCTACAGTTTACGTAAGAAACTAGACGATGAGATTAAAAAAGCTTACCGCTTTTTTGGGATTAATTTGTTTGGCAAACCTAAAAAAACAACCTATGAAGCACTTTTTAATACCCATTTAAAATCCGCATTTGATTACTACCAAGGGTTAACAGACACAACGAGCAACATTTTTTTACAAAGCATGATGATTAATGCGATGACCGATGGGGTGGCGCATTATCAGGCGTTTACCGATGCCACGGCCGGTGTCGTTAATCAGCAATTTACCAAGTCTCAAGTTCAGCACAGGTGGAGTTGGGAAGTGCTAGGCCAAAAAGCACTTTGGATTTTGCCCATTACCCATACCTGTTTGACCCTTTTGTTATTTGGCGTGTTTCCCTTGATTATTGCCTTAGCTACCTTACCAGGTGGCGTAAGAATTATCTACGGCTACCTGCAGTTTTTTATGTCCTTGCAATTTTGGCCGGTACTCTTTGCAATTCTCAATGCCGGTATGACGATTTATGGTGCAACCTCTTCCAGTGAGTATGGTCAATTTACAATGGTCAATCTTGATAAAATCGATGAGCTCCATGCCGATATTTCAGGTGCTTGCGGGTATTTGATGATGCTCATTCCCTTCTTATCGCATGGTTTGGTGTCTAATTTGGGGGGTGCGTTTAGTAATTTAGCAACCAGTATGATGAGTCATATGCAAGGCTCCAGCATGTCGGTAGCAGGGGAAGCGGCCAGTGCCTCATTTGGGCTTGGGCAAACCAGTTTTTATAACACGACTGCTAATAATTTCTCAGCTAATAAACATGATTCCAATTGGACACACATGCACGGTATGTACACAGAACAATTAGGAAGTGGGGTATTAAAAACTATTACCGGCGGTGGTGATGCTGTTTTTGATGTGAGTTCCGGCATGACTAAAAGTCATATTCATATTGCCGACTCCAAAGCATTAACAGGCTCATTGAACCAGGCCTATGAGCAATCAACGCAGGCAGCTGCTAATGAGGGTAAAGCCTATCAATCCGCTTTAAGTAATTTTGCTCATCGCGCACTCGCCCTGTCTCAATTATCTGGGCACGATATGCGTCTTGGCGATGGAATTAGTTCTTCTGATTCCGCTCAATATTCCAGTGCGCTCTCTCAAATGTCACGGATTGCCGAGGATGTTGCTAATCGTCATGGCATAAGCAAAGAAGATGCTTTTGCCGCCATGACTAGTGGTGGCCATGGTATTTCAACTGGCATTGACCTTCAAAAAAGTATTGCTGGAAGAATATTTGGTATTAAAGGGGGCGGGGATGTGCACCTTAACTACAATCGCAGTTCAACTAATGCTTATCGAGCACAAGAGGGTTATGACAAGGTCGTTTCTGCACAGGAGGCCGAAGATTTTAATAAAGCAAGCCAGTATGTTTCACAGTTCGCTAAAACCCATCATTTTGATGACTCTCATTCAGAAGCCGCCTCGCTATCTAATCAAATAGGCGTTGATATAAGAGAGGCTGAAAATAGAAGTCATAACTATGATGTATCTCATGCTCGGGCTATGCGAATTGCAGAGGCTAAACACTATGTGGAATCAAAATCCGAGCAAATTACGTCCGATCTCAATCAAGCGTTTCCATCGTTTGTTGCATCCAAGGTGGGTAAGGCTCATCGCGATCACTTGTTTGCGCGTCCCGGAGATATGAGGTCAATACAGGAATTAGAAGGATTGGCGAGCGCATTTGTTAATTCTAAGCGTGAGCAATTAATCGCAGAATATAACCCGCAAGAATCATCTCATGCGCTGGACGTATTTTATCAGAATGAAAGCAACGCTTTAAACCTGAAAAGTAATAACATGGAAACGAATTATCAAAAAAAGAATGATTCGTTAGCTAATAGTATTAAAACACTGGGAATCGGTATTGATGATAACAGGAAAAATAACTTAGTGAACCAGGTCGATGCCCAAGTAAATGAGATTTATAGGCACCATAAAACGAATGAAAAACTAAGTTCGTCTGAACATATTTTGGAAACGAAAGCCATGCGCATGAACGAATACAAAGAAAAAGAACCAGTTTGGAAATATGATGCCACAACCGGCGTTATTCCAGGGCATGCCGTGGATAAAGGAAAAGAGACAATAAGTGAGTTTTTTAAAGGAGGAAAATGACATGATGGGCGATTTAGAAAAGGTTCTCGCCACAGATTTGGAGGCGCTAAAGCATCTGGACTTAAGCATTATTTCCGCTAGCGCGTACTACGGACGCTTGTTGAGTGGTTGGCTCTTTTTATTTGCGCTACTTCTTGCAATTCAATCTGCAGCCTGTTTTTTTGCTATCACGATACAGGCGTGGGATTATGCACCTCATGCTGAGCGATGGGAAAAATCCAGTATGGAGCATGAGAATAGGGAAGATTTAAGTCGTCATAGCTTCGCTACCCTGCATGATCTAAGATGGAAATTTCCTGATGCCAGTGAAGAGGAACTTAAACTAATTCAAAAAGAAAAAGAGCGCAGATGGGAAGAGGGGTTTGTTAAACGCAAGAAAGAACGTGAACTTACATACAAAGAGGCCCGCCTTGATGAGCATGCTTTGCTAACAGCAAAAATGGTATTTGGTGTGTTCTTTTCATCCTTACTGATGTCGCTGTTTGGCTTAGGCTTTATTAAAAATTACATCATTTTCAAACTTCAAATCAGCCCAAAGCTTCGAACTGGTGCATACCTTATTAAAAAAACGAAATGGGCTTTCACTGGATTCTTTTTAATTTTTGGCGTGTTTACATTTGTTTTTATCCCGCTCTTTGAACAGGATGTTGTATTTTTCTCAAGTATTCCCTGCTTGATTATAGCAGCCATTGCAACCAGCATAGCAGTTAATATGGAGGTAAGCCGAATTGGGGTGAGTGTGCTGTCAAAAGCCATTTCTAACTTCTTTTATAAAGAAAAAGAGCGTGTCTGATGAGCAAAGAGCCTAATTTCAAACACTACACGCGTGGCGGACAAATCAGTTTCCACAATCTTCGCATGTGGGATCAAATTACCAAAACATTGAGTCTAATTTGTCTTTTTCTTTGGATTATTTTTACGGCTTTTCTCACCTGGCTTTTTATTCCTTTAGAAAAAATAACGCATACAGCAGCGTTTTATTATGCCCACTTTTTAAGAGTTGTAGGCCAAAATCATATTTTTGAACTGTCATTCCATGGTAAAACGTATAAACAAACGGTTGATTCAATTTTACACTATCCTTACTATCAAGATACTGCAAACCAGGTGATTAATAGTCTTGGCAAGTCTGCTTTTTGGGCTTTTTGTTTCTCTTTTATTTTGGGATTAGGTTTAGCTTCTTATTTTATTAAACGGGGAAAAACACAAAGCGCAAGCCAATTTGTTCGTGGCAGTCAACTTCAAAATGCCACTGAAGTAAAAAAGAAAATCTTTTGTGATAAAGCACATTCAGATATTACGATTGATAAATTTCCCCTTATCAAAGACAGTGAAGTCCAGCATGTGCTAGTACATGGCACTGTAGGCACTGGAAAAAGCCAGCTCATCATGAAAATAATGGATTGCCTTCGAAAAAGAGGCGATCGGGTGATTGTCTATGATAAGGGTTGTTCGTTTATTCCGCACTATTATCAAAACGAATTGGATGTCATTTTAAATCCTTTTGATAAGCGTTGTGCTAATTGGGATATGTGGCTAGAGGCACCCCGCGATTCTGATTTTGAAAACATGGCTGAAAGCGCAATTCCTATGCATGGAGAATCAGATCCCTTTTGGGTCAATGCGTCACGAACCGTTTTTTCATGCTTAAGCGCAGTGATGCGCCATCACCCTGAGCGCTCACTTGAAAAATTCTTGAAATTGATTTTAACCGATGAGTTTTCGGCACTCGAAGAGCATTTACAAGGAACCCCAGCAGCCACTCTTGTCAGTGGTAAAATTGAAAAAACCGCTATTTCTATTCGTGCAACGCTTACAACCTATTTGAAATCTTTCTCGGCATTGGCAGAACTTAATCAAGAGGGGAAGAAGCCTTTCTCTATTCGGGATTACATTCTTGATGAACAACAAAAAGGCTGGCTTTTTATTTCATCCAATGGTGAAACGCATAAGTCACTCAAACCTTTAATTTCGATGTGGTTAGCCCAAGCATCCCTTGCCCTGTTGAGCCTAGCACCTGATAGAAGCAGACGAATCTGGTTTATCTGTGATGAATTACCAAGCCTCCATAAATTGCCTCTCCTTGGTGAGACGATTGCTGAGGTACGCAAATTTGGTGGTTGCTTTCTTTTAGGCATGCAAAGTTTTTCACAGCTTACCAAAGTTTACGGCCAGGCAGGTGCTAAAGAAATTTTCGATTTATTAAATACGCGCTTTTTCTTTCGAAGCCCCAGCGCAGAGATGGCGCGTCTCGTGGCTTCAGAACTTGGAGAAGAGGAGATCGAAGAATCACGCGAAAACTATTCTTATGGCGCTAACAGTATTAGGGATGGCATTTCGCTTGGGAGCCAGCGGGTGACACGCCCAATCGTGTCCTATCCGCAAATTATGGAACTTAAAGACCTACACTGCTTTGTGCGTTTACCAGGACACTATCCAATTACGGCGTTATCACTTGATTTAGGCTTTAGAGCAACAAAAGATAAGGGTTTTATTGAACGCAGCATGCCAGCAGCCTTTAATTTCTCTCAATTAGCCCCATTTGAGGACAATTTAGAATCCGAAGTAGGCGACTATATGGGGAGCAAAACACTAACAAAAAACAAAATAGATGCCGAGTATCAAAACATCGAGGAACTTAATCTTGAGCCTTTGTAGGTTATGCATCAGAAGGTAAGCTTCAGATCGCTAAGTTATCCTACCCAGCTCTAAAACTTTATTGGATAGGCAGGAAGACAGACGTTTCATTTAGCTTTTTGATGGGAATATCTTTTCTCGCTCAGCTTTCGTTAATTTGCTCCATGAGCGCATTAACGCTTCTCCGGCGGCTAACTTCACTTTTATCTCTTGAGACGGCGCTGTTAAATAATGAAGTGTTAATCCACTGACAACGCCACCTAATAATGCCGCGGCAAAAAACAATCCTGCACCCCAAAATCTTGAGCGATCAAGGTGCGCACGGTGATTAGATAAGTCTGAACTCAACTGGCACAACGCGTTAATGCTGTGGCTAATAGGCTCATAAGTCATATCCCTTACTTGGCTGGCTATCGTCTGGGCGTTTTCCTGAATCGATTGCTTTAATTCGGTTTTAACTCGTTCAACAATCGCGTGCTTGCATGACTTTTCAAATAACTCAAACTGCTTGAGATATTGCTCAAATTGTTTGACAGAATGCGCCATTTGACCTGAAGCAAGCGTAATTATTTCACGTTCTTCATTCAGTTGCCCATAAAGCCCTTTGAGTAACATGACCACTGATTTAAGGTGTTGCAGCGTTTCATGAAAATCACTTTCTATGGGGTTTACAAGGGACATAGGTAATTGGGGCGCGTGTAGCACGTCATCGTCATCTCTGTCTAACATAGGTTACCTTTTATCGTTCTAATTCTTTATCAATCGTTTTTATGCGCACGCGTTGTTGAATATTGTTTTTTAAAAACTGCTCTGCCTGCTTGGCAAGTTCAGGATAGTCCTTTTTAAATGCATTCATACTCTGCGAATCAAGGGGTAATTTATCAATTAAACTGATTAATTCTGCATGTTGTTGTGAGGTAAGTTGATTACCTGCAAGCGCTTTGCTGTATGGCGAGAGCAACGCTGCTAATGATTTGGCTTGGTAATCTGCATTTGAAAGAAGACTATTAGCAAGGTGACGTGCAATATCTGGATTTTCTTTGGTAAACTCGCGCTCAAACGCCTCGAGCTTTTTCTGCTCTAACTGAATATCTCGTCCCATGACGTGATTCATCAGAGATTCAAGTGCGTGTTCTGATGTTCTCCACGGCTCATCCAACGCTGGCGGCCGCGCCGGTATTTTTTCACTAGCAACCCCGCGCTGTCTTGCAAATTCACCTGTCATTTGAGTGTAGTCGCATGTTACGTCTTTGGCACGGTTGCGCTTAAGCACCTGAGCCAATACCTTATCCTCGGCAAATACCTCCCGACTGACAAAGAGTTCGCAACTTTTACGATGACGGGTCATCGCGACATACGTTGAGTGGGCATCATAATGGGTTGTGGGTAACACATAGGCTCGGTCAACCGTTACCCCTTGCGCTTTATACACGGTCGCTGCATAGCCATGTTCTAAATGTTTGTAGTCATGGGTATTGACGTTAACGCGTGGAGGCGTCTTCTTTAAATTATCACAGTCTAGTGCGACAGTGATCATACCCGATTTGGCATTAATCCCTTCAATGGTGCCTAACGTGCCATTAATAACACCTAGACGGTCTTCTCTTTGTAAGAAATAAACGCGGTCATTGATTGCAAAGGCGCGTTCTCCACGTGCCATATTAAAGACGACCTCTTCACCTAATTCACCATCTTTTCGCTTCACGAGGCGCGCCATGTCATTGAGCTCTTTCACATCATTTCGGGTGTAGGCGAGGATAATTTGCGAGTCGGAAGGCGAGGCAATACGGACATCATTCCACTGCTCAATTAAGGCCTGTTTGGCTTCTATTGTGGTTTTAAACCGATGGATATGGTCATAGGAATCATAAGCATGCAATGCCTGCTCTACTTGGCCTTGCGCTAAGTGAAGTGAGGCGTCAACTTGCCAGGGTGTTGTTTGCCGTCTGATTTGATTAAGTTCTGTATATTGATAGTTTTCTGCAATTGCGCGGAATGCAGCACCTGCTTCGATGGCTTGCAGTTGCTGCCAATCACCGACTAACACGAGTTTTGCACGAGCGTTATCGACTTCACGGGTCAGACGTTCCATGGTGCGCGAGCCCAGCATGCCTGCCTCATCTACCACTAAAATATCGCGTGAATTAAGCGTGAGCATGCCGTTGTCCAAACGATAAAAAAGGCTAGCAATGGTTCTTGATTCAATACCTGAGCTATCTCTTAAATTAAGTGCTGAAATGCCTGAAAGGGCGGCCCCTTGTACGCGATACCCTGATTGCTCCCAAACCTCACGCGCAGCGCCTAGAAGGTAGCTTTTCCCAGTACCTGCGTAACCTAAAAGCGACTTCATATTGCCAGCTGATGTTACATAATCCAGTGCCAGTTCTTGTTCTTGGGATAATGTACGATTTAGTTTGGCATTGCGGATTGCGCTGTCATTGACGTCATGTCCCATATGATGATGGAGTCTATCGGCATGGTTCATCAGGGACGCTTCAATAGCCAACATAGTGCGCGTTGAAAAGCGCTGTCTTCCTTGACCATCCTGACCTAAAAGCACCATTTCATCACAGGACTTAACCCGCTCAAACACCAATTTAAATTGGTTAGCATCTTCCGTATGGCGGTTAATAAAACAGGCTAAATCTTGATGAGTAAAGGTAGATTGGTTTCGGGTTATTGCATCTAAAGCAATGTCAGGACGTTCAAAAATTAACTGTCCATTTTCACGTGCAATTCGTTGGTGGTCAGCTAGGCGCGCCATACGCTCTTTAGCACGCTTAGGTCCTATTTTGTATTGAGGCTCTAAGGGTATGCCTTGCTCTTTATAGCTACGGTGGTCTACCCGTTGGTCAACGCCATGCAATGCTAAATGGCGATTTTCCAAGTTAGCCCATTCTTCGCGCCAATGTTCGAGTAAGGCATTATCGTTCCAGGTCCTTTCTTTAAGACCAAATCCTGCTTCATTTACTTCACGTAATGTTAAAAGAATATGCGCATGGGGTTGAGTAAGCCCATCTTCCCCTGTAGGGTTATGAAAGCACACATCTACCACCATGCCGCGTGCAACAAATTCAGTGTTAACAAACTCACGCACTAGTTCAATATTCTGCGTAATACTTAATTCACGGGGAAGAGCAAGTTGGACTTCGCGAGCAAGTTGTGCATCCTTTCGTTTTTCATGCTGCTCTATGGCATTCCATAATTGCGAGCGAGCGCTCATCCAAAGAGGTGCGTTGGTAGGTAATAAAATTTCTTTATGAACGACTTCATTTTTATCGGTAAAATCGTAGATAACGCCCGTGCGCTCATCAACCAATTCCTCACCCGCTCGGTAGGCGCTGGCAGCAACAATACTTCGTCCCTGTGAGCGTGAAATGATTTGAGCACTGAAGCGATAGATGGCCAT
>NZ_UGNV01000004.1 GCF_900452395.1 Legionella beliardensis | reverse complement strand
GTCTACCTCATGATGTTAAATATTTTTATAAAAGGATAAATCAGAGGTTAATTGCAAATTATTTGCAATTTTTACCCCCAGCTTTCATGTTTTTGAGAAGGCTGCTTATATGATCACTTAATTAAATCTTGACTCTGGCATTGAGATAATAACCAGCGAAGACCATCAGTTATGTTAGGTAATTTTAAAATCTGTGCGGCATTGTTAAAGTAGCTCGCCATGCCTTCATAACAGCCGGTGATAGTAGCAAATTTATCATGCCAAAAGAAAGTATAAATTAACTCACTATACTTTGACATTGGCTCGGTAATTGCGCCGAAACTAACAACGTCTTCTGCATTTACTTGTGCACCAAGTTCTTCTTTAAGTTCTCTACCAAGGGCATCAATAGGTTGTTCACCTTGCTCAATTTTCCCACCAAACTCACACACATAACCTGGATATGTAGTAAAATATTGTGGCCTTTGTTGCAGTAGAATTTTGTCCTGTGCAGTTAAAACTAAACAGCCAACATAACATGCTTTAAATGATTTGTTACTTTTGGCAGGATCAATAATAATTACATTTTCTTTCATAATCATGGCTCCAAACCACTAAAACATTAAAGAAATTAACAAGGGTTAACCTCTCTTGCTTAGTTTGAAATTGACCTTTTTATGTGGTCTACTAACTGATTTTTTGTGCAATTAAAAGACCAAATAGACCTGGGATGGGTCTTCCCAATTCATCTTGCTTATGCAGATGCCCTACCGATTCTCTATATTCGAGAATAGACCATCCACTGTCTTGATACATATGATAGAGTTCCTCTTTTTGAGGCAGGAAAGTAAAAAAATCTGGCAGAGAATAAAGCTCTGATTGAATAGGAAATACCAGAAAATGATAACCATTCTTCTTGGTAGATTTTTGCAGTTCAGTTAATAAGTCTGGGATTCGCTGCGCATTTAAAAATTGCAAAGTGACCGTTGAAATAACTAAATCATAATAGATTGGTTCAAGAATCAACGGTCGATTTAAATCATGAAATAAGGTATCAACACCAGCAAGATTTTCTTTTTGGACTATATCTGCAATTGCATTTAATGCAGATAAGTTATTATCAATCCCGGTGACTTTATGCCCCATTTTTGCTAAATAAAGTAAATTTCTACCTGAGCCACAGCCTATATCAAGTATTGTTAGAGCTGGCAAATGGCGCAAATAACTCTGATAGATAGACATTAAATCGCTGTGTATAGTATTTAAACTGTATTTTTTATTGAAATAACGATGAGCCATACAATAAAAATTAAGCGTTGCCCTAAAAAATTTACTGATAGGAATAATCTTATGCCATGCTGCCGGCGGGATAGACAATTGAGGATGTTCTCGATTTACCCGAGTACATAACAACTCCCGGCCTTGTCCATCCAGAAATATAAAATCAACCTCTCCTTCCTCTAAGAAAAGCCGAGCCCATGTTCCTTCTTTAGTACTATGCTTATCAAGA
The DNA here is from genome assembly GCF_900452395.1 of Legionella beliardensis. Lineage (NCBI taxonomy): Bacteria > Pseudomonadati > Pseudomonadota > Gammaproteobacteria > Legionellales > Legionellaceae > Legionella > Legionella beliardensis. The sequence continues at coordinate 51,210 of NZ_UGNV01000004.1, read as the reverse complement.
AAAAATTTCAACTTGCCATGACTGTCAATTTCTAGTTGTTTATAACACACTAACTCATTGTATTCTGCTGGCATGATAGGCCTTTAATTGTTTTATTAGCAATTTTCATTTAAATCTGTAAGTTTTATCAAGTCACGATAACATAAATCCTTCTCTTTACTGCATTTTAGAATGAATGACTTATAACTGTATTTTTGAAATAGCGATTATCTAGTTCTATAATTGTACATATTTGTTTATTTTAAGCATATCAATTATGTTTGTAATAAAATTTCCTAAAAACCCACTTATTTTGAAAGTTAAAGTCAATGGCCCATTTATTAGTGTTTACGTCCCACCAGAAGAGGTAGAAAATTTTCAACACAAGTATGAAAAACTATTAGGTAACTACTCTGTTTTATCCATTGGGGAAGGACCTCTTCATGATTTTGCACACTCTTCCCACAATAAACATCTATCGGGGTTCTTTAGAAAATCAAGTCATGAACACTTTCATTTTATTTTACCTAAAACGGCTAATGAATCTAACTTAGCAAAGTTTTTAAATTTTTTAGACGATAAAGACTTAAGCCAAGAACAAAAGCACCAAGTTTTAGAAGGATTTAAGGAATCTAATAAAGTAAGTTTAAAGTCATTGTTAAGTAAAATAAAATCTTATCATTATATGCTGTATTCAGTAGATATGCGCGAAACTCAGTCTTTAGAGAGGATGCCATTATTCGCTGAATTTATTGACAAATTAACTCCTTACTTAAGTAAGGAGTTGGATAATTCAGTTAATATATCTCCAACAAGCATGATTAAGATTGGTGATCAGTTTGTATCTACACTTGAGGCGTACAACAACTTAACTTCTTTCTTTGCTCATGTAAAATTGTTATCTAATTTTCAAAAGCTCATTACAAAATTACTCAAAAATAAAGAAGTAGCTGCTGATGCAGGTATTGTGACTAAGTTAAATGAACTTTTTAATTCTGCAGCGAAAATCCCACTTACTAACTTTAACAAATTATCACCAGCTCTATACAAAGAATTAAAAAAACAATTTCCTTTTATAGATGATGATTTTAATAATCTATATGAAGCACTTAAACAACAATTAGGAGATTTATTAAGAACTGACAAACTCATTTTTACGCCCCCAACAAGTTACTCTTCCGAGGTCGGTAGTTCTTCTGGGCATACCAAGCAAATAGAAAAATCGAAAAAAATATCACAGGCTAAAGGAAATCATGATATTGATAATAAAAAAGAAACAAATCAAGACAAAATGGATAACATTAAAACCTTGGCAAGTGGCTCTCTTTTAAGATCAAATAGCCTTGAAAAAAAACCGAAACCAAATACTCCCCTTGATAATTTGGATTCACCTAATAAAAATAGACCATAATTTATTAATGCGTCATTTCGCTTAGTTGTGCTATTTTTTTAAACCATATCCTGTTCTAAATATCCAGCCAATGATACACAGGCAAATGACTGCAAATATTAGAATCATGGTTATGCTGATGTTAAGACTAACATCAGCATGCTCATAAAAACTCCAGCGAAAGCCACTCACAAGATATACAACTGGATTGAGGAGTGAAAACTGGTACCAAAACGCTGGTAGCATCGTAATGGAATAAAAACTGCCGCCTAAAAATGTCAACGGCGTGATGATAAGCAGCGGAATTAGCTGTAGTTTCTCAAAGCCATCAGCCCAAATGCCGATGATAAAGCCGAGTAAACTAAAGGTCACGCTGGTCATAATGAGAAAAAATATCATCCAGAATGGATGCATTATTTGCAGTGGCACAAAAAACCAAGAGGTTGAGAGCACGAGGATACCAATAATTACCGATTTGGTAGTCGATGCTCCGACATAACCTAGCATCACTTCAATGAAGGACAATGGTGCTGAAAGAATTTCATAAATCGTTCCTGTAAAACGTGGGAAATAAATGCCAAAGGAGGCATTAAATACACTTTCACTAAGCACGGTAAGCATAATAAGACCAGGAACAATAAAAGCGCCATAGGGCACACCGTCAATGGATTGCATACGTGAGCCGATGGCAGAACCAAATACAATAAAATAGAGTACCGTAGAGATAACAGGAGCCGCAATGCTTTGGCCTAGGGTGCGTAAAGTTCTTGCCATTTCAAAGCTATAAATGGCCCAAATGCCACGAATGTTCATTTTACCTCAACTAGTTCTATGAAAATTTCTTCTAAACTTCTTTGGCGTGTATAGATGTCTTTAGGTCGAATACCATGTGACCTTAGATCATCTAAAAGGTCAGAGATATCATGCTCCGTTTCAGCATCATAAGTCAAAATCAATTGGCAATCGTTTTCATCTTTAGCCAGGGTCAAAGGGTAAATTGCCAATTCTCTAGGAATGGTCACTAAGGGTTTCTGCAATAAGAAAATCATCTGGCGCTTGCCCATTTTTTGCATGAGAACTCTTTTCTCTTCCGTTAAGATAAGATTACCATAGTTAATAATACCTATGCGATCGGACATTTCTTGCGCTTCTTCAATGTAATGAGTGGTAAGAATAACGGTTACTCCGGTCTCTCGTAAGCTCCTCACCTGGGCCCACATTGATTTACGCAGCTCCACATCTACACCTGCTGTTGGTTCATCAAGAAACAAAATCTCTGGTTCATGCGACAAAGCTTTAGCAATCATCACTCGCCGTTTCATCCCGCCTGACAAATTTCGAATTTGCTCATCTTTCTTATCCCACAGTGAAAGGCGTTTAAGTACTTCTTCAATATACTTAGGATTGGACACTTTATTAAATAATCCTCTACTAAAGGTCACCGTATTCCAAACAGATTCAAACGCATCAGTGGTTAGTTCTTGCGGCACTAGACCAATCGCTGCACGCGCTTGCCGATATTGTCTGATGTTATCGTATCCAAATACCTTGATGGCACCGCTGCTAGGCCGAGCAATTCCACATATGGTATTAATCAATGTTGTCTTACCTGCACCATTTGGCCCTAACAGCGCAAAGATCTCACCGCGTTTAATTTCTAAGCTGATGTCATTTAGCGCCTTAAAGCCATTACTATAGATTTTGTTGAGTGCGATGATAGCAATAGCAATCTCGTTTTTCATTGTCTAGCCTAAATGATTATGCGAAAGTAACATTCTATCATATCTAAATGAGAGCAAACCCCACGCTAGTTCTTTGGAATGGAAATTTCCCTCCTGGGTAAAATATTAATTATATCGGATTTTCCCTATCAATTTATTAGCAATAAATTCTACTTTATTATCTACCCGCAAAATAATTCCTCTATCTAATTGATAGATAAAATAGGCCGGCTGCCATGCTTTATTTGTATATATAGATATAGGCTTTTTTTCATAAAAATTGACGTCAAGGCCATCTGTAAATCCTTTTATAAAATAAATTATTGAGAAAATAAATAAGAACAGGATATGTAACATGATACTGCCATATTTATTTATAAAATTCTTATTACTGGCGAGATATGCCCATAAAAAAATAATTAAGCCAAACAAGGCATAGTAAAGAAAAATTAACAATAACGAAAAATTAGAAGTAAAGTAATATAATAGAAACCCAATGGATACTAGAAAAAAGGATAGAATAAAAAACCAAAGTTCTTTACTGAATTTAGTATGTTTTTTTTCTGAAGAATTAGTATTTTTAGTATACCCGAAATAGCTTACTTCAAAAAAAAAGTAGCCAATAATGATTGGCATAAAATCCCCAATTATATCTGGAGAAAATTTAATCAAAGCGCCTATTATATCTATAAAGGTAATCGGCAATAAATCAGTTGAAACACCTGTAGCATTAAGAAAGCCTGCCATGTAAATAATGGATGTTAGGATAATTAAACCAAATACTAATGAGATTATGCTTCCTAGAGATTGAAAGAAAAATTGGTCTAGATTATTTTCAAGAATTAAGTTTTTTAGCTTATTTGCCAATTCCATTACTCCTTAATTTAACCATGTGAGGCTCTTTAGTATTTCCATCTAGCGAAGCTAACTTATTTTAAGTATACAAAAAAATTATAATTAGCAGAGGACTGATAAACTTTGTAAACTGAGCTGCAATTTATTACATCACCCACATTGCCAGAGCCATGCCAATCATCATTAAATTTTCTGTCAGTGAAATAAATCCCAAAGGCACATTACTGTCGCCACCAACGCAAGCACATTTTAATTCACGTTTATCGACATAGACTGCTTTAAAGACGGAAATAGCGCCTATTGTTCCTATAAACAGGGCAAGCGGAATTGATATCCAATGAAATGCGCCTGCAATCATTAAGACGCCTGCTAATGCTTCGGCAAAAGGGTAAATGTAACTGTAAGGAACCCAGCGTTTAGCCAAAAGGTCATAATTCAGAAACATCAGTGAAAATCCTTCAATATTTTGTAATTTTAAAAGCGCAAGTACAGTCATACTAAAAGAAATAAACCAACTTAGGGCTCGCAAGGTAAAAAAATGGCCAGTGACAGCATAGCTTGTAGCAAGTGCCATAAGCGCGGTTACTATAAAAAGAACAATGACAGGACGATAACTTGTTTCCTGCTTATTTTGTATTTTTTTGCCAAAATAGCGACGTAGATCATCATAGCCGCCTATCCGTTCACCATTGATAAAGGTTTGGGGTGTTGTTTGTACGTGATGTTCCGCTTTAAATGCCTCTACTTGCTCACGACTCGTTAACCATTTATCTTCAACGCTATAACCCTGCCATTTTAATAAGGATTTCGCTTTAATGCCGTAGGGACAGGTGTGTTTTGGCATGACCATACGATAAAGAATTGCTTTTTGAGCCGCCCTATTACTCATTTAGGTACTCCATAGATTCATAATATATATAAAGTATGTACTATAGTACGAAGTTAAGCAGGAGTAATAAAACAATTAGGAATTGGCTAAACTTATCGTGGTTAAAATTAATCTACTCGGCGGCCTGGTTTAAATTTTAGAGGTTTCCGGTAATAATAAATAATCAATAATAGACTAAATTTCCCTAATGAAACGTATTGTGATTTGCTGTGATGGAACATGGAGCTTTCCTGACAAGGCCGTGAATGGCCTATCAGTAAAAACAAACGTCGCTAAAATTGCTAGTGCAGTGCTTGAAACAGACGCAGACATAAAACAATTGATGTTTTATGAACCCGGAGTTGGCACGCGCGGTAACTGGTTTAAGCGAGCTATTGATGCTGCTACTGGCAGCGGTTTATCTGAAAATATGCTGAATGCTTACCGTTATCTTATTCACAATTACGAACCCGGCGATGAGCTATTTTTTTTTGGCTTTAGCCGAGGAGCTTTCACCGTTAGAACCTTAGCAGGGATGATTCGAAATTGCGGTATTCTTCGTCATAATGCTATGGATAAAATAAATAAAGCATTTGAACTTTATCGGTCACGCACTAAGGATTCACACCCAAAATCAACTGAATCCACGCTATTTCGGCGCACCTATGCCTATAGTAACATTACACCGATTAAATTTATTGGTGTTTGGGATACCGTAGGCGCTTTAGGAAATCCATTACTGCTTAATGGTATTGTTACCAAGCCTAATAGCTTTCATGATTATGATTTAAGTTCTACGGTGGAATATGCTTATCATGCACTAGCGATTAATGAAGAGCGTTGGTTCTTTCAACCGGCGTTATGGCTAAAAGACAAAAAGGATACTCACCAAACTGTGGAGCAAACCTGGTTTATTGGCGGTCATTGCGATGTGGGTGGGGGTGCTCTCTTAGCTGGTTTATCTGATATAGCACTTACATGGATGGCAGAGAAAGCTAAAGGGGCTGGTCTAAGACTTGCGCAACTGGGCACGCATCCTGATTTTATGCAACCTTATAGCTCGTCTAGGCGTGGTATTTATCGATTATTTCCCGCCTATCATCGCAAAATAGGCGAGCCTGTTACTATCGTAGGAAAAGAGCGTTGCGAATCCTTACATCCTTCGGTTCTTGAACGTTAACAACGCGATAAGGCTTATCGCCCGGCAAATCTAGTGGATTATTTAAAAGACCCTTAACAACAAATTTTAAGAAGCTTATTTTTGATTTCTAATTAACAAACAATTAAATAATTCATTCACCTCTTAGGCTGAAATAGCTATTATTATCATTTTGTTCAATCAAGTTATTTAATTCTGCAATGATAGAATGAAAATTCGTTTCAACTGACTTTTGCTCCTTAAAAAAAGTATTGGATTGCCGATAATAGCTAGGCACTTGTGATAGGCTAGCTACACTAGCCAAGCATAATAAAAAAACAATACTTAAATAATTCATTAGACCATCAGCAGGTAGTCCTAACTCTTCAAAGGTTTTTTCAGCAGTGCTCCGAAATAGTAATGGAGAAAATGCAATTAGAGCAGAAATTACAAGTACACAGCGGATGTAAAAAGTTGGCGATTGCCCAATCGAATTTCCTAAACTAAATCTAAAAGGTAAATATGTTTTCGCCTCATTAACAAGCTGAGCTCGTTGCTGTTTAAACCAGTTTAAATCATAGAGTTTTTGGCTAACATCATCTTGTTGGTTAAATTGATGTATGAGACAAATTAATAGATGTGCTCGAAATAAAAGAGATGCCTCTTTTTCATCAATCTTTGTTAATGTATTCTCTCTCACACAGACGGTAGGGTCATAGTATTGCCGATAAATTATATTCCCAAGGCTATTTTGCTCTTTTAAATTTAATTCAATGCCAGTAAATAATTTTTTTAAGGCAGTATAAAATAGTAGGTGTTCTTCAAGTTCGCCTAAATTTGATGCAAATTCAAGTTCAACGATATTCTTTATAAGAAACCTTTGCATGTTGTTTAACATAGGAGTAGCTGCAATAACAAATAAATTAGTTTATCAATAGTATTTCTTTTAAGGCAATGTTTTACAAAAATTCCCCAGTACTGTTTGATTGCTATATTTTAAGGGTTTAAGCTAGAGCTCAGAGATTTTGTGTTGAGATTTTATATCTTTGTCACAGTTGTTATTTTAGCTTAACTATTTAGAGGTTGCTCGTAAGTAACAGAAAATGCAACTGATTTTGTAGTGGCATAATGAAAAAGACCACATAATTTATTACTAAATCCTAACTATACATTTTCCATTTTGACCTAATCTATATGATATCACCGTCTGAAATTTTTACCAAAATTACATTATAAATTTTAGATTATTTAACATATTAATCATATTTCTTAAAGATATTTTAATCTAATTTTTGTCAAAAAATTCTATTCTTAATAAGTATAATATTTCTTTAATATTTATCATATAAAATAGGTAAACTAACTATTAATATAGTAATGTTAATTATTATGAAAGGTAAAAGCCAAAAATCAGTAGATAATGTTAATAATAAGCGCCAAAAAATTAATCATGAATCAACTTTAAAAAAATCACTTAATAAAGAAAGAAAACTTTCCAATCATAGTGGTTTGCAAAATAATTTTTTTGAGTGGAAAATAATGTCAGAAGGATTCGAGGATGAGACATTTTATAATGATGAATTAAGTTATGAGGATAAAGAAGACAAAGATGAAAGCAAAGATGAAGAGGAGGATAATGAAACAATAGTCTGCCTTAAAAGCGGGAATATTTTAAAGAAAAAATTTGAATGTAATATAGCAAATGATTTACAAAGCGGTGAGATTTTTTATATCTCTACTAGCGCACAATTATTCTCATTTGATGAAAAAACTGCAATAGAATTAGCAGTATGTGGTGGTAATATTTATGCCATGCTACTAGGAGAAGAGCAGCCATATTATTTAGTTGGCCAAGGTGAAAAGAGCTTCTATTATTATCGATTAAGCTCTAAAGTTAATATATTTGAGCAAGCTGAAGGTGAATCTATTTTTAGATTTAATAAACCAGTAAGTCGTTTCATATCCTCCTTAGTTATCAGCTACTTTTTAGGAGATAATGATATAAGTAATGTTGTACTAGTTAAAAAAGATGATCAGTTTTTGGTGGTTAGGATAGATCCAGAATTTTGTTTTTCATCTTATTTTTTCAATACAGAATATAATAATCAATCTAGTATATTGGCTGAGTTAAATTTTCTACTCAAGTTAAATGATAAAAATTGCTCTAATAAGAAACAATTACAGTATTTCTTATCGCACCAGAAAGAAATAGATTTTTTTCAAAGTTGTTTTAATGATCACAAACTACTTAGTACTGACAATTGCTTAAAGCTTTTAAGTTCTCCACTCAAAAAGCAAGAACTATTGTTAGCATTAAATAAAATTGTTGCAACACCTTTTCAAGATTTTGAAAAAATTATCGATAATACATTAAGTGACAATACAGTTTCTAAAAAATTAAAAAAAACCTTAGCGAAACGTCTAGATTTTTTTAAAAAAGCGAATGAGCAAATACAAAAACAACAGATTTTTTCAGAAAGTAAGAGCGGTAGTAATCAGCAGTTTTTTCAACCAATACAAGAAGCGCCTTTAAAAAAAGCAGAGAGCTTTGACCAACGTTTCAGTAGAAAATAAAAATTCTTGTGAAGATTGGCTTACTCAAAAGTTTGATCAAAAGATTTTGAAAAAATTGCAAAGCAATCCTATAACAGAGAGGGATTTTTTAAAATCAACGAATTCTAAATCAGAAGGAGATATCTAAAGCTTTACCAGAAAATATTACAGGTCACTACAAGGAACTGTAACAACTTTTGACCAGGGTAGTTGCTTATTTATTTGATAAACATTTACAAGAAATTAACTTATGCCTACACTCAATATACGTATTAATTAAAAAGACTGGCAATGGTTGCCCTAATAACAATAAAAAAAAATGAAGAAGCTGGCACAAAAGCTACTGTGATTGCTAAATTCGATAATATAGTCAGTGCGCCGATACAACGTTTTGCACTCTACAGTAGTAAAGTGGCAGCAGGCTTTCCTTCGCCTGCTGATGATTACTTAGAATTAAGTCTTGATTTAAATGAGTACTTAATTAAGCATCCTGCTGCTACCTTCATAGTTAGAGCACAAGGCGATTCAATGCGTGATGCTGGGATTCACAACGGTGACTTACTGATTGTTGATCGAAGTATTGAAGCAACCCATGATAAAATTGTGATTGCTGCTTTAAATGGTGAATTAACCGTTAAGCGTTTATTTCGCAAGGATGGCGCTGTTCGTTTAATACCTGCTAATAACACCTACTCACCTATTGATATTACCGAAGATGTGGAGCTCGTCATCTGGGGTGTAGTTACCCATATTATTCATCAGGCCACATAAAGATGTTTGCCTTGATTGACTGCAATAACTTTTATGCCTCCTGTGAACGTCTCTTTCGGCCTGATTTAAGTACCAAGCCTATTGTGATTTTATCGAATAATGATGGGTGTGTGATCGCGCGTTCTAATGAAGCAAAAGCGCTTGGAATTGCTATGGGTGTACCTTATTTTAAGGTAAAAGAATTATGCGACTTGCATGATATTACTCTTTTTTCATCGAATTATACGTTATATGGGGATTTATCAGCACGCGTTATGCGAGTCATTGAAGAGGCTTGGGATAATGTTGAAATTTATTCGATTGATGAGGCCTTTCTCGATTTAACAACGCTACCGAAACAAAACATTGATGCATTTTGCCAAACTCTCCAGCAAAAGATTTTAAAATATATCGGGATTCCAACCTCCATTGGTATTGGCGCTACTAAAACTTTAGCGAAAGCGGCTAATTTTGTGGCTAAGAAAAAATTAAATACTCCAGTCTTTAATATTACAGGCCTTGAAACATATTGGTTAGAGCAAACAGGCGTGGGTGATATTTGGGGGATAGGCAGACAATGGCAAAGACGGTTAAAAGGGTTGGGTATTATGACAGCTAAGCAATTGGCAGAGCAGAATTTATCATGGATTAAAGCGCACTTTAATGTGATATTGCAACGCATAATTATGGAGCTTCAAGGTATTTCATGCCTTACTCTTGAAGCCATTGAACCTAAACAAAGTCTAGTTGCGTCGCGCTCTTTTGGACACCCCCAAACTCATTTACCATCCATTGAAGAAGCGATTAGTCATCATTGTGCAACAGCCTGGGCGAAGCTTCGCAAGCAAGAATTAGTTACCTACTATATGTCCGTATTTCTTTATACCAATCGCTTTGATGAGCACCTTAAACCCTACTCTAAATCACTCAGTTTTCGGCTAGTTAATCCAACGGATGATCTAAGAAAATTAACAACATTTGCTAAACAAGCCGTAAAGCGTCTTTATAAGGAAGGTGTGCCTTATAAAAAAGGGGGCATTATGCTCGCTGAATTAACGCCTAAGTCAACTGTGCAAATGGATCTATTCCTGCAACCATCTAATGTAACGCTCGCAAAATCTGAAAAGGTGATGTCTGTCATAGAATTAATTAATGAAAAATATGGCAATCGAGCTATTCGACTGGCAGCTGAAGGCTTTCAAAAAAATTGGGCCATGAAGCAAGAAATGAAAAGCCCGGGTTATACAACTTGTTGGTCAGAATTACCTTATGCGCAAGTAAAATAATAAAGCTAATTCAATTTAGCACATTAACTATTTGCTAACTATAAATAATCTAGAGCTGTTTTCTAACCTAGATCTCAAGCTCACAACAACCATAAAACTAGCTATGAGTAGCCTATTGGCTAATTCCACGTAATTATTAAACTCATTCGTTAAAAGGTATGCCCTTCCCTTTCTGTGCTATTTTTATTTAATAAAACATTTTTAAATCACTTAACCCAATATTTACTGTTTAAAATGAAGTCTGTGTAAATTATTTCGGAGGTTTTTATGAAAGAAAAAGATACAATAGAGCTAGAAAAAATATATGGCTCATTAGCAGTTGCAAATAAATTACGACGAATTGCAGATGCTATTGAGCAAAGCAAAGGCTTTCAAATACAAATAAATAAAAAACGTATTTATGTACCTGTTGATGTCTATGTTGAATTTGAGTATGAAGAAGAAGAAGGTAATGAATACGAGCTGGGAATAGAAATAAAGTGGAAAAAAGATAAAGGTTAGTTTTTCTGATTAGGTGGTAATTAAAATAATAGGCTTAAGACCACTTTTGCAAAAGTTTGACCTCTCTAGTTATTATTTGTCTATTGGTTAGGAAAACTTATTATCCAAAAATAAATATCTATAAATTAAAAAAAATTATCATTAGTAATATTGTTTTGCATATTTATTTTAACTTTTTCAACAGCGCCCTTTTCTTCTTACTATTATTGCACTATAAAAATATATGCTTAAGGATATTTTAAAATATTAATTGTTAACCATCTCAAAGGAAGAAAACATGAAGATAAATATAGCAATACTTACCGCACTGATTTTAGCCAATACAACTGCTTTTGCAGATTCAACTCAACCACAAGTTAGTATTCAACAGGCAATTTCAGCAGCTGAAAAAGCAGGGTATACTGATATTCGAAAAATTGAATATGAGCATGGTCAATGGGAAGTTAGAGGAAGAAACGCTCAAGGCAATAAATTTGAGGTAAAGATTAATGCAGCAACCGGCGCTCTCACCAAAGATGAAGATTAAATTACGGCTAATTTTAACTTACTCGCATCAAGCATAATGGTGCGAGGTTTGTAAAGTAAAGAAGTTTATTTGTTCTGCATCTTCCTGTAGCTAGCAATAAAAATTAGTATGTTCTTAAAAAACGCACCATCATCATTTCTTACAAATCCGATATTTAATACCATATTTACCACGCCAATCATGAAAGTAATACCACTTACCTGCATAAATTTAAGGTTAATTTTTGTAGCGAAGCCATTATATATTTAAATTATTTTCTACTTTTTCAAAAGATTTAATATGTTCATGTATGGCCGGATTTTTATGCAAGTTATCACGTATTTTTTGGAATGTATTATTGCCTGCTTTAATACATGCATTAATAATATCACGAACATACTCCGAGCAATTAATATTAGTATTCTGGCTAATTATTTCTTTAATCTCAGTTAATGCTGCAACTATACTTTTTTCATCTGTATGATCAATATCTCTCATAATTGTTTGAATCTTTGTAATAATAGGGGGAATAGTACCATCCTGGCTACGGACTAGCTTTTCACTGGTTAACACGCTAAAGACAGCTTGAATATTTATATCTCTTTGATTTTCTGGTATTTTTATTATATTGATTTTATATTTTATCTTGTCAACAATAGGTATTTCTGCTGAACTTAAGGCTGTATTCTTATTTGAAGAAAACTCTTGTTTATCAGCCACAAGCTCTTTTTTCACTTCAGATAATGTCGATTCAAATCTAGTTAGTCTCTTCGATAATATAAATTCCTTATTTACTTTATCAACTAAAGAGGCCGCAGTTTTTGAAAATTTTCCTTCCATGGATCTTGGGAACCATTCTTTAAGAAAATCTTTTTCAAAGAGCTGTTTTCGCATTGGCTTACTATCAAGCCCTTCCCTTAGCTCATTAGCCATGCATAAAAGAGCCCACCATTTTCGACTCATTAACTCAGCTTTATCCGGGTTCTTAGAAGTACCCCATGAGTATTGCATAAACTGTAATTTATAATCATCTAATTGCTTGCTAATCTCCCGCAATGCAGGATTACTATGTGTTGAGAGGTTAGCTGTCAAAGAAGAATAATGTTGTGCGTCGCTACCACTTGTAGGTATTTTTGCAGTCTTATTATTAAGATGTAATTTCATATTTTCGCGCTGCATTAAATCAATTGATGGAAATCTACCTTTCATTAATTCATCGTTCACTTGATCAATTAGATCAGCACTATTAGCTTGTAGTTGAGTGGGTATAAACTCCTTCTGATATTGTCTATCAAAATGAATATCTACCCTGTCTTGGATATTTATATCTGATCTTATAGAGCAAATTTTTTCCATATTTGCTGTTTGCAATGATGTATTAGTTAAATTGATTGGATTCCCTTTTTTATCAATAAACAATGTTATTTGCTCGGGTAAATGCTTAATATCTAGGTGAGGGTACTTATGACTAAGCCGACTAATCATTCGCTCAGTATCATAAGTATGGATTTGAGAGATATTCCCTCTAATAACACCATTTCCCCAAATCAATCTCATCCTGTTATGACCCTCTTTTTGCTGGTCAAAAATAAAATTTTCTAACAGTTGGTGTTGGCGCATTTTCATATGGCGCTGAAACTCCCCTAGCAATGACTACTTCGGAAGAAGTAATTTCACGAAGTACTTTAGTTTGATCTAAATTATTTTGATAACGCTCGTATTGGGTTATTGGCATGGAGATAACTGATCATTACTGGATATATAAAATATATAGTAGATAATTAATCGGCATGGCAAGTTAAAAGTATGAACGTTGAGAATACTTAAAAGGATGAAAGCAACTACAATATTGAGAAAGGGTATGAAAAGAAAAGTATTAAGCAAAAAGGATTCATTCTAGATTATGGGCTTTTAAAGAAAGATTTTTATGTCATTTCAGCATCCAATAACTTTACTATTATATACGTGAAAAAAATAGTTGCTAAACCTTGTAGTGTACATGCTTATTTTTGGCTTTATTATCCGAAAGACGCTCAAAAAAAAATGGGATCCTATTGTAACGACAATCAGCAAATCATTGCAATTCAATACACAGAAATGTCAGGCGATTATAAAGTCTCCAATTAAGAGCTTAGGGTATATCAAGACAATTTTGTGACCCTCTTTATGATAATGTATAAACTTTTTTACTATAGTAACTACACACTTTTCATAGCTCTCCAGTAAATTATTATTAGCTTTGTAAGCGTTTCTTAATATCACCAACCAAACTGTCTTGATTAGGATCAATAGATAAAACAGGCTTTCCTTCAGCAAAATCTAATGTGTTTAAATCAAGCCAGATAATATTTGGTGTCGTCGTTGGGCTAAAATAATAAATTTTATTGGTCATATCAGCAACTGATACCCAACGAGTAGGCCAAGCATCTTCAGTTTTATTACCTGACGTATCAACTGCACCAAAAGGTACCATCGCAGTCCTCATAACTGACAAAACGCCTGCTACGGTCTCTTGTATATTATTAGGCGCCGGCAGCGTTTTTAAATAGGTTGCTACCCTAACAAAACGGCTTAGTGGATCACTATCACCGGGTAAAGGTAATTTCCCACCAAATGATTTGTAACGCTTTAGATTAGCTAGCTGAATATTATAGGCAGGTTCATTAGTCATGGTCGTATATTGGGGCCCGTGATAAATTACTTTTTTACCATTAATAAACTCAATCACCGCAGCATCCCCTGAAGAATCTTGAATATTAAGATGTAGGGGCCATTTTTGATTAGAAACAACCGTTGCTATAATTTGAAACTTATCCGTAGCGGCTATAACTTCATTAACTGTTTTATAATTATCAAGTATATATTGTGCCCATAAAGTATTTGAAATGGCAGGGCGTGTTTTATCTCGCTCTTCATAAGTGGAACCCGTTAGGTATAAAAGATGGGCAACTAAGCCATGTTCATTAATGCCATCAGACGCTGCTGTTGAGTTAAATTCACTTACTACAACATTGCCATATTTGGATTTCCATTCTAATGAATTATCACCAGCATCACCATGGCGAGCTGTTCCTCGAGGATAAACAATAATTTTGGGCAGATCGGGCTTAAATAAATCCACCGACCGAGCAACAACTTTAGCTTCTGAATTATTATTCCAAAATGCAGTAGTACAGCTGTAGGAAGCGCTTACACACAATAGTAAACAACTGTATAATATCCCTTTCTTCATTTAAATTCCTTTCTAATTTAAACTGTTAATCAAACACCAGCTAGCGGTTTACTAACAGTCATTACGCCATAGGTTTTTCATTATTAAATCATACTAGCTAAGTATATAAATGTCAGCTCAATTGCTATTCATTACAATTATGAGAGATTGTTCTAATTTGATGGTATTACGCTTTAGAGTATTTGCTAAGCCTATTAAGCTTTTAAGGATGAATTTTAAAGCAGGCCGAAATGATGCATCGTGGTTTAAAAAGAAAGAAACTCACTTACTAGATAATACCTTTAAAGATCACGCATTACGCGAACATTTACAAGATGTGATTACAAATACCTATCAATTAGGTGAACAATATGTGCCAATTTAAATTGTTTATTCAGGCGCAGCTTTGTTTAGTAAGACTTTAAGAGTCTAATTAGAGGCCTGTTACAAAAATCAAATCCTATACATATAAAATCGGACCTGGATATTGTGCTACGATACTATCGGAGGTTAATAAAGTAATTCCTTCTTGTGTAGCTTGAGCGATAAGTATTTTGTCAAATGGATCTTTATGAATAGGAGGTAAATTTTGAATAAATACAGCATGTACACTTTCAATGGGTAACTCAATATAAGTGTTATCTAAGAGATTTCGCCGAAGAACTCGCACGTCCACTGCAAAATTATCCTTCTGTAGACTGCTTTTAATTGCAATTTCCCAAATGCTTGCCGCACTAAAAAAAAGCTCATTTGATTCGTCTTCAATAATATCCCGTGCTTTAATTGGTAACTCATTGGGAAAACCAGCTGCCCATAGAATCAAATGAGTATCAAGTAGCACTTTCATAAATTACCATCGAAAAGATTTTTTATTTCTGTATCCCCTAGTCTATCAAAATTCTTTGGTATAGTGAGTTGCCCTACCATAAATCCTACTCGACGCTTTTGTTTAAGATCAGGTGTTGTGACCGCTGTGACTTTTACAAGCGGCTTACCTGCTTTTGCAATAATAAAAGGTTCACCCTGAACTGCTTCCTCAATTAGTTTAGATAAATTGGTTTTGGCCTCATGAATATTGACTTGATGCATAATGTCACCCGAATAAACTAAGTTTAGTTAGTTTAGTTTATAATAAAATGGATTATTATACAAATAATGATTTCAAAGCTAAGCTCACAAGGGGTTTCGCAGATAAATTAAGCTTAAGGGAGGAGCGCTTTCAGGCTCTGGAAAAACAAATAGTGAGTTATCTTCTGCGCACGGTGCACGAGTGGGTAGAGTAAGCTTAGAATTTTTCACAAATATCTTAAGATTTACTTTTTCAGGCGCAGGCCATAATAAAGGCCAATACGTAGTCGAAATAGCAAGACGTAAGTGATTTCCTGGTGCAAAGGAATGAGCAATACCATTAAGCTTCATCGTAATGTGCATTTTTTCCCCAGGTATAATAGGTGTTAGTGTTTCATGACTATTACGATGAGCCAAATTTAATACCCCATAAGTTACACGTCTTGATACGCCATCCGGGGAGGCTTCATTAAGTCGAACCACAATAAAGGCTTGAGGCCTATCCACTACTACCTCTAATTCAACTAAAGTCATCGCCTTAAGTGATAAAGATTATTTTACAATAAACAAAACCCAATAAATTTGATAAAAAATTTATCAAATTGTTTATAATAAATAATTTACTAGTCTATACTGAAACTATGTTTTATTTCAGACATACTGTTATATGATTAAAACTAAGTTAATCAAAAATAAATCATCGCTTTCAGTTTTTAGAGACAAGTATGTCGCCTTATCCCATAATCAAGTTGATTTAGACTATTTTGAAAGTTCCAAAGTACGTATTTTTTTTGCAGACTCTGAAGAAAATATAATTGCTGGATACTGTATTTGCTCAGGTCCTAATTATCGAACGTTTCTTCCCTTATTGCCTTCAAAGTTAAAAGAAGTTAGGCAACAATGTGGTTTTGAACACATGCCACCCCATGAAATTACTTGCTTATTCATTGAAGAAAAACGACGGAAAAGTGCTTGGGTAATTTATTTCTTTTTAGTTTTGTCCTTAGACATCCTTCGTTTACCCCAAGGAGCATTTATTTTTGGTACTCATGGTAAAAATATTAATAATTACTTCTGCCTCGCATTTCCTAAATTAATTTTATATGACCGATTATTTGTCGCTACAAAAGGAAAAATATGTGACTTTTGGTTAAGAAAAGGCTCTAAGATTCATTTTTTTAAAGCATTAATTGTGCTTTCAGCAGTTAGAGCATTTTTCGGTAATAGAGCATTAACCCGCTTCCGCTTATGGCTTGATAAGAGAGACAAAGCTAAGTGGGTTAAATAAAACTGTTAGCTTAAATTGGAGTTAAGTTGTATGAGAGCAAGTAATTTTTTTATAGATGAATTGGCACTATATGGTGGTAAACCTATCAGTAATAAACCTTGGCCAACCTATGATAAAGGTAATGTGATTATTGATGATCAGGATCTTAGTGCTGTGGAAGAAGTTATTAGGAGCAGAAGACTATTCCGGTACGATAATCGTCAATTACATGAAACTATGGTCGGGCGATTTGAAAACGAATTGAAGGCTTTTTTTGAATCGAAATATGCTTTAGCAGTAAGTTCAGGTACCGCTGCATTATCGTTACCCCTTATGGCTTTAGGATTAAAACCTAATTCTGTAGTTGGATGCCCAGCTTATTCATTTACTGCTACACCTAGCGCGATTATTCAAGCTGGCTTAAAACCACTGCTTATTGAAGTTGATAAAAATCTTAACTTAGATTTAGCCGATCTAGAGAAAAAAATTTCGATGCTTAGTGCGTTAGTTATTGTTCATATGAGAGGATTTCCAGCGCCTTTACCACAAATTATAGAAATTGCCCAACAGCATAATATACCTATTATCGAAGATGCAGTACCCTGCCTGGGTTATAAACTAGATGATAAATTTTTAGGGACTTATGGTCTCGCAGGTGCTTTCAGTACACAGTCAGACAAGTCTCTAAATACAGGTGAAGGTGGCTTCATTTTAACAAATGATAAAAATATCTATCTTAAATGCGTTATTTTATCCGGTGCTTATGAACGTTTATTTGAAAAACATTTTCCTGAAGAAGATTGTGGGATTAATTTTTTATCTATACCGGTATTTAATTTTCGCCTTGATGAAGTTCGTGGTGCCATTGGTTTATCACAATTAAAAAAATTAAAGAATCGACTTTCTTTATTATCAAAAAATTATTCTTACATTATTCAGGGAATCAAAAATTTATCTTATTTGCGGCCTAGAAGTACATGGAGCCATACTGTCTCTCCTATGGGCGATAATTTACTGTTAGAACTAAATGGTTCAGTAGAAGATTGTTGTTGGTTTGCAGAAGCATTGGCTGCTGAGGGAATTGATGCTAAAGCACTGGGCGACCCTAATAAAATTAACGTAAGACGATTTTGGGATTGGGAATACTTATTTGAGAATAAATCTAAGCATGAAATAATTAATCTCTATCAACAAAGTCACAAGCATATTAGTGCTTATCTAGATATTCCGCTATCGCCAACATTAGAACAAAGTGATCTAGAAAACTGTTTGATGGCAATTAAAAAGATACATAATTATTATGAATTTAAACAACTCCCTAAATAACAATGTTGCTATAGTGACAGGCGGCAATGGTGGCCTGGGACTTGCTATGGCTTTGGCAATACAACAGGCGGGCGCCACCGTAATTGTTTGTGGACGAAATAAGCAAAAATTAAAACAAGCTGAAAAATACGGGTTATTGCCTTTAACAATGGATTTAAATTCTGAGGATAGTATTGAGGAAGGTTTTAATTATATAACCAAGCACTTTGGTAAGTTAGACATCTTAATTAATAACGCAGGTATTTACGAAGATCAGCATCTTATAGACCTTACCCGCCAGCAGTGGGATAAACATATTAGTAACAACCTTACATCTGTATTTCTTTGTTCACAGAAGGCTTTACCTCTAATGAAGAGCCAAAACCATGGTAAAATTATTAACGTAGGATCAATGTATTCATTATATGGACACCCCAATTCTATTGGTTACGCAACGACTAAAACAGCTATTTTAGGATTAACTCGTTCATTAGCTGCACAGCTTGGAGTTTGGAATATTCAAGTTAATGCGATTTTACCAGGTTGGTTTGAAACTGCAATTAATGACGATATCCCTCAAACGAGTCGAGGTGAAGACATAAGGAGAAAAACACCTCTTGGCAAATGGGGTCAACCTAAGGATATAGGGCCGCTAGCTGTGTTTTTATCATCAAGTGGAGCTGATTTTATTACGGGAGCTATTATTACTGTTGATGGTGGTTATTCAGTCTCAGATCGGTTTTGTTATTAAATTTTACTCGTATATTACCAACTCACTTTACACATCATGGTCCCAGTACATTTAGAGAAATTTTCTAGTTTTCATCTTGAGTTAAATTTCGCGGTAAATTTATTTGGTGGCGTTGCAAAAAATGTAGTGATGGCAACAATATGGGTTTAGAGCGTAGTTCAGCTATAGACATGAAACAATTGGTTAATAAATAAAACCTCATTCTGATTGCCATACATCCACTTATTGAATTGTCCTTTTCGAAACATCCGCATGACTTCAAACCCTTTAATCGTAGCATAAGCAGTTTTCATAGATTGAAAGCCCCGTGTTAGATCGATAAGACGTTTATGCTTACCATGGTCTGACATCTTATTTTTGCAACACCACCGTTTAACTTATAAACTAATATCCATTTTTGCAACAGAGTCATTGATAATGCTTTTTAAAGACATGCCTCGCGCCTCATTTTCAGATAAACATGCCTACCAGAAAGCTCAAACAATTAATCGAGTTAGCAGTGAAATATTAGCTGGTAACTACGCTAATTACACCAACCTTATAGACATTTTTAGCTCAAACGCCCTTATACAAGCTATAAAAAACGAATCTGCCTTACACATATTTGTTCAAGACCTTCATACGTACTGTAATGCACAGGCTGATTCCAATGACTCGCATGCGTTGTGTTTAGTAGGCTTCTTATATTCATTTGGAATAGGCTGTGAACAAAACCATCAGCAGGCCCTTACCTGCTTAGATAAAGCGATTGCTTTGAATAATGATTATGCCATGTATGGCCGTGCCTATTTGCATGAGACGGGTCACGGTGAACCTGTCAGCTATCCCGAAGTCATTCGCCTCTATGAGCAAGCCATTGAGTGTGGTAATCCGTATGCCATGTTTAACCGTGCCTACATGCATGAGATGGGTCACAGTGGGCCTGTTAATTATCTTCAAGCTATTCGCCTTTATGAGTGTGCACTCACTTGCAAACATTCTTAGAGGAGAAACTAAAGGAGAATCAATAACAAAAAAATTGACCAATTATATGTTATCGTTTTTTTATAACCCAACTCCCTCAAAACTACTCGAAAAACGAGCTAAAAGCCCTCGTAGCACCGCTATAACTTTTTTTGCTTTATGCAACCATCCAACTTCAACCTCATTAGGCTTAGCAAAAGACATACAAAATAGTATTTTATGCATGGCACAACCCGGGGCTGAAGAGGATATAACGTATCATCAATATAAGCTATAAATATTAATTTATAAGAGTCTTACTAAACGACCCTTTCTTGAGACTGTAAATTTCTGCCATCCAATGATACAAAATTTCCTTTTCTAATCTACCTTATTAAATTGCTATTTTTATTAAATACTTATATCATAATCAAACTATTAAAAACTTATTAAAAATAATAATAATTGAGAAAATTGATGTCTAGATTGATTGGTTATGCTCGTGTTAGCACTATTGAACAAAATTTAAACTTGCAGATTGATGCGCTTATACAAGCAGGCTGTCAGAAAAATTATATCTATAAAGATAAAGTTTCAGGCTCAAAAACTGAGCGTCCAGGTTTAACTCAATGTTTAGAGAATTTATCAGCAGGCGATGTATTAGTCGTTTGGCGTCTTGACCGCTTAGGTCGTTCTATGGTGCATTTGGTTTCGCTCATTGAAACGTTACGAGAAAAAGGTGTGGGATTTAAATCGCTTTGTGATGGCGCGATCAATACCACTACTGCTTCCGGTGAATTGGTTTTTAATATTTTTTCATCCATGGCCCAGTTTGAGAGGCGACTTATTCAAGAACGAACTCATGCAGGCTTGCAAGCAGCGCGTGCACGTGGCAGAAAAGGCGGTCGTCCAAAGGTAGATGCCTCCAAAATTCAAGCAGCTAAACGCATGCACCAAGATAAAGCTTTATCAATTGCCGATATTTGCAAGGTGCTTAATATTTCTAAGCCCACTTTATATCGTTATTTAGCTTCTTAACTTAATATCTATTGGGCTAAGGCCTAAATAGGCTTAATGAAATTATAGAATCTCCAAAATAGTAGACTTAAGCGCCATGCTTTCATCCGTCTTAGCCAACAAGGTTGTGCTTGTTAATAAATTGCAGTTAAATATCAAATGAAGGAAAATTAGTTTCATTTAAATGGCTAAATTTTTATCATGATTGGTGGGATTTGAATTTAAAATTGCCATCTTTATGCTTTGAGAATAAATGTTATTATTTAAATACCCAACAACGCTATTTTTTTTGACTAAAACGTGCAAGATTTCATTACTTCTATAAGGAATAAGAACAGGGTTCTCTAACCTACCCAAAACCCCTAATACGATGATATCCGGGTTATGTTTATTAAACCAAGTCGCGTTATGCCCTATAGTTTTTAAAATTAATTGCGAGCTTTCAATGTATTTAGACGCGGTATATGATTCTTTAAAATTAATTTCAGGCTCGGAAGGTTGTTGAGTGGTGGAATCATTTAAACCTTTAACCACAGGTTTCGTTGTTTGAGGGAATTGCCTAATATAATGGCCTGCATGCATAATAAATCGTGGCATTAACCAAATCGTTTGACATAATAAGGCCCCTACAAAGAGGCAAGCTTTTTGTATTTTCCAAGCCCAAGTTTTTAACTTTTTACGTTCATAATCAGCAAATGTATCCGGCGTTTCTGAGGTAAAGTTTTTAAAATTAGGCGCTTTTGCATGAGCTATAAGACTATTCTCATTCTTCATGCCATGTTCAAAAATTTTTGTGCCTGGCGGTAAATAGTGGCTACCCATGCGAAAAACAGGATCGCTACGATGCGTAATTACTTTTAACGTTCGTGTAGAATTGTCAATAAAAATGTTCTTATGCTGTTTATAAATTTTTTCTTCGCGTGAAGTTAAAGTGGGTGGATTCAGCACATAAAAATCTACTTTTGTTGGCTGGTGAATATGACAATGCATACTCATCGCACCACCTAAGCTTTGGCCTGTACACATTACTGGGCGGCCAGTTCTCTGATACTCGCTATTAATCCAGGATTGAATTTTATGTTTACCGCGTCGATAAAGAAAGGTACCAACGGCGCCTCCAGGCATGGTATCACCTAGAATTCCAGCGATAAAACCTCGGTCGCTAGGAACTGTGGTGCCTTGAAAAATAAGTATTGAGGACGTTTTGCTTTGTAAGCCATACGCATAATAAGGTGAACTAAACCATCCTGAAGTTAATTTGATTTTATGAATAGTGTAAGTTGCCCCATTCATATTGATTTGGCTGCCTTCTTTTGGGTGCGCAAAAGCTAAATAAGACAATGCATTGTAGCAAATAATTTCTTTTTTTTCAGGAGTTAACGTTTCATCTTGGTAGACCGCTGCAATTTTCTCTTTTAGTGCATTAAAAAATTGCAGCGTAAAGGTAGCATCCGCCTTAACGAGAGTTGCCCTTAATAGTTTTAACCAGCCCCTAAACCCAAGCGAAAGTGAGTCAGCATCATGAAATAACCATTTAACCATTTTTTGTGGAATAGTGTCAGTCATTTTTAGATCATTCTATTCAAAATTAATCCATTATTATTTAATTTTTTAAAAACTACAATTAATTTTAACTAGTATTTACCTATTCTTTTGCAGTTCCTGGGTAAAAGAAAGAAAACATGTGCGCGTTGTAAATAATATGAAGTAGTGAATGAATCTTAGTTACAATTTAATTGTATAAACCAAATTATTCATTGATAAAAGCTTTCATTATATGATTTTGAGCCTTTATTTAATACTAGTATAGGCTTAACACATTAGCGAATATCTGGTATCTAAAATTGCATATAGCCATTTCAGGATTCAGGTGAAAAGTTATATCCAAAAAGTAATAATATTAAAAATATATTTTTATTTGGAATTAGCTTAAAGTAGCTTTTCACTGGCTGCTTATCATACTCTAATTATATTATTGTTATGCAAAGGAAAATAGGGATGAAGGCAACTGGGTTAGAAGCACTTAGTGATGGGGTGTTAGCAATCATAATTACCATTATGGTGTTAGAGATTAAAATTCCCCATGATGATCACATCAGAAGTTCATGCCACTTATCCCAATTATCTTAAGTTACCTGTTAAGTTTTATTTATATTGGTATTTATTGGAATAATCACCATCATTTATTTAATGCTGCTAAGGGTATTTCTGGAAAGTTCCTTTGGGCTAATTTAAATTTATTATTTTGGCTTTCACTATTTCCTTTTACTACGGGATGGATGGGAGAAAATCATTTCACAGCTACACCAACTGCTCTTTATGGCGTAGTGCTTTTTCTTGCTGCCATTTCTTATTTTATCCTTGTACAAGCTCTTATTAAGCATGAAGGAAAACAATCACTTGTGACACAAGCAATTGGCAGTGATATTAAAGGAAAGCTTTCCATTTTTTTATATGCTTTGGCAATCCTTATTGCCTATTTTTTTACTTGGGTCGCTCAATTAATTTATGTCATTGTCGCATTAATTTGGTTTATTCCAGATAAACGAATTGAAAATTCAATCAAATAAGAATTTTTATTTTTACATAAACAACTGATTATAATTACTTAAGTCCACGCCAAATACCTTAATGGTAGGTATTTAATAAGCAGAATTATTTTACCTCCACTTTACGGTATAAAAATAATTATTCCAACATAATTTTGCAATAGTGTTTTCTGATATTGAAGTCACACCTGCAGGGGTGCCCGTATAAATGATATCACCCGCTTTTAAAGGAAAAAAATTGCTAATATAAACCAGTAAATCCTCAGGATACATCATCATATCTATGCCTTTTGCTTGCTGCCGGAGAATTCCATCAAGGTGTAATTGAAACTCTGCTTCCATATAGTCACTGAAGTGTTCATAGGCAATCCACGGACCAAGGATAGCAGCATCTTTAAACACTTTTGACGTGGTCCATGGATACCCTTTTCTTTTTAAATTTGTTTGACGTGTTCTTAAAGTCATATCAAGGCCAAGCGTTATATCTGCAATAGCTTCTCTTGTATCTTCAATTGTCATTTTATAACCATCATGAGCTATACGTAACACAATTTCGCATTCAGGTTGTACTTCAGGATCTGCAGGAAAGGTAGCTTGGAGTTGCTCACCCCAACAAGAAATTTGTCTAAGAACACTCGCTGGTTTTAAAAAAAGTACCGGCTTCTTTGGTACTTCATCACCAAGCTCTTTGGCATGATCGAGATAATTTTTTCCCACACAAATTATTTTATCAATAGACATAAGTTTTTTACTAATGGTTTGCATGGATTCAATAGAGTATTATTCTATCTTAATATTTTTCTTTAGACTAAATTATGATAAGCGCGTTGAGAGCCTTAAGACTTATATAATCCAAATCTTTTCAGTCTCATCCATAATAAAATAAAAGATTTATTCAAGTAGTTAATGTGCTAAAATACATGTCTGCTTTGTGTACCAACTTAGCTATTATCTAACATAAGGCATTGGCCTTTCACTAATAAAGCGCCTGCCTGCTCCTTTAAAAATATTACACAACCTTATCCACAGAAATTGTGCATAACCTTGGGGTCGCGCTAAGCACATAAATTTATGTCTTGAGTAGGGGTCGCTAATTTCTTTTCAATCTCCGCCTGCTCCTCATAAAGACGAGCCAGTTTAATTGCGCTATTATCTATCAGCGCTTTACTGGCATGCGGCAACCCGGCATGATAATCTTTTTCCATCATCTGCAGATAACAGCCTTCGGAATGAATCTCATGATTTATTTGTCTTAATTTATCGACTAATTCATTGGCTATAGGCGTTGAGCACCCTGTTATGGCCTGTTCTGGCACATTAAATCGCATTTCATGTTCCTCGCTACATGCAAGGCGTGCTTTAATTTCAGCTATCTTTTGCGGATTGGTAATCCCTAGCAGTTCACGTTCTAGTTTTTCTTCTTGCCTCTTACGTGTTTTTACCTCTTTTTTCTCTTTAAAAAGTTGCCCGAGGCAAGAATGGTTGTAAAACCCTTTCGGCGTGGACCATCGCTTACTGCGCAGAGTAAGCGAGATGGCATTTAGCTTATGCTTAAAACTTTCACAATGCTTAAATTGATGAGAATCAGTTACGGCAAAAACGATTTCTGCAAAGAGCTGCTCGGGATCTGAGATTAAAAGGTGGTGTTGGTGTTGAATATTAAACAGCATGCCTTTAATTTGATTTGTAGCCTCTCTAGTAATGATGGCTTCTAATTCTTTTTCACATTTAAAATCGTTTGTAAAAACTTGATTAGGGCTTTTAATATGGCTTTCTTTACCAAAATTAACATTATTTGCTTCACTAATAGTATTAGTAAAAGTATTATAATTTCTATCTTTATATATGGAAGGTATCGATTTTGACTTTTCGATCGTCTCGATTTGTTTTAATTGTGAGCTTGGTGCTAACTGATTGCCCTCTTGTGCAGGCTGACTTGTTAATCCTTTGACGTTTGAATTTTGTTTGATTAGCCCAAGCAGTTTATCGGTAATGCGAATGTAGGTTCTTTTCTTAACCTCAAACTCGTTAGGGTTGTTATTTTTATTTTTAGCACAAAAGGTGCTGCGTCGTTCAATGAGCCCTAAATCAACAAACTCTTTGATGTATTTTTTTAACGTGCTTAAGCCAATCCCTACTGCTAAGGCTATGTCTTCATAAGGCCGCATAAACCAAATAGCATCCGAGTCCTTTAACCTAAATTTGGAGTTTTGCCACCAGAAAATAAATTGGTCGAGCAAATAAGCTTTTTTAGGACAGCTGGTTAAAGCCCGCAGCAAATCGAACCTTTCATGGAAAATTGCACAAACGTTCCCCATAGATAATTTCCTTATCTTTGTTGTTTTTTTTTGGGAACGTAGCTAAAATATAGATTGGGTAAAGTTAAGCAAGGTAACCTTACTTAACTTTAAGTATGAATTAGCAGACGTTCCTAGCTAATATCTAAAGTTATGAAGAGCGCCAACTCTTCATAACTGCTCTTTTATATTCACTATTAATTTGTCATTACTCCTTTCCTCTTTCAGAAAAACAAATAAAAAAACTAATATTTAATAGGTTGTTGTTTTGGTAATTCTGGCAGCAAATCTTTATATGTCAATAATTTTTTTCTTCAATTTAAAGGCAATTTGATAGCTAATTGCTATCAAATTGATAGCAATTAGAAAGCATATTGCTAGATATCGAGCTACATATTGCTAGCAATACGCTAGCAATATGCTGTTTTGAAAAATTAACTATCATCTCGAATTTCTTTTAATTTTCTCTTTATCGCTGGTCTTAATAACTCTAAACAAACAGCATTCATAGATATACCTGTTAAGCTAACTATTTCCTGTATATCATGCCAGAAACTTTCGGGGGCCCGAATAAAAATACTCTTTGTAGGTTCCTTTTCTTTTTTGCGGGGCTGAGAAAAATTTTCCCCTCCTGTTTTGTCAAAACGTAAGAATTCAGCTTCTTTCTTTTTCTTTTCTTCAGGCGTTAGAGGTGGTTTTTTAAATGATGGTTTGTCAGACATGGAATACTTCCTCATATAGAGATAAAATTTCTGCTGAAGCTTTTTTATCCTCTGGAGATATTTCTTGGACACAGCAACCCAAAATAGCCGCTTTTCTATAAGCTATTCTTTCGCTAATAATAGTATTGATTGAAGTAAGCTCATCAAATTCTTCTAAATACATAGAAGCTTGCTCTCCTTCTTTAACACCTGGATTAGGGGAAGCTTGATTGATCAGTACAAAAGCTTTTAAATTTTCATTTATTGAACGAGCATCTTTTATATGACTATTAATTTTGGCTAAAGTCCAAAGATCAAATTGAGACGCCCTTAAAGGGAAAAAGGCTTTGTCTGCTACAAGAAGGGAGGTTCTTAATTCTAATGAATCACGGCCGCCAGCATCAATGATAATATCATCAAATTTACTTTTTAAAGCTAATATTTCTTGCTTAACATTATCGAATTTCTGTATGGTTGTTACACGCGGAGTATAACTATTCTCATCGCGAGTTAAAGACCAAAAGCTAGCCGTTTTCTGAGGGTCTGTATCCACCAGAAGTGGGTCAAATCCATCTATAGCTCTTGTTGCAGCTAGATTTGTAGCTAAGGTTGTTTTTCCTGTTCCACCTTTCTCACCACCAATTAAAATAATCATATTGTTTTTTCCTAAATTATACTCATAAAAATGCTATCATATTGATAGCATTTTGCAATTATTTTGAAAGCCTTTTGAAGGCTAATAATATATGTTCATAAAATTTTATGAATAGGAGAAAAATTTATTGATCGCTATCAAAATGCTATCATTTTACAAGTATTATGAAAGCATTTTGATAGCTAAATAATATCAGATGACCAAGCTTGTAGGTATCATGCAAATTTTGATATGTTAGATAAGTGCTAGCATATTGCATGTATTTTGAAAGCAAGTGTTATCAAATTATATTGGCAATATAAAACTTTGCCTTATGCTATCAAAATGATTTCAATATAATATCATTTAGATAGCATATTGCTAGCTTATATGCTAGAAATAAAATATGTGTATTCTATGTATATTAATAAATATAAATTAGACTTAATGGCCAATTACAGCCTGCCATAATAAGGAAGATTGAATCGTTAGATTTTAAATATGAAACTATTGCTGGTGAAAGACGATGGCGAGCTTGTAAATTAGCTGGTATTAAATTACAGGCTATCATTACCAATGAGGATGACGCTGGATGTTTAATAATACAAGCAATTGAAAATAAAAGGAAAAGTTTATCATCTTATTCTTTAGCTATTGTTTATGCAAAGCTAATGAAGGATTTGAATCTCAGCCAAAATGAATTATCCAGAAGGCTAAATATACTAAAGTCTTCTTTATCTTCAGAGGTCATAAAGGTAGGAGAAAAAGAAAATATTTCCTGTAAGGTTAAGCACTAAAAGTTTAATAGAAAGTCTATTAGACTAACAAGTAAACATCAAAATTTTAATAAAATCAATTATTTTACTTACAGTTTGAATTTTCATAAGCAAAGTCAGTTAAAAATTAATTCTATTGCCTGCTGCTAAAATTGTTACCTACGAAGGAATTATCAGTGGATCTAGGGAATGAAAGGGCTATAAAACTACTATAATTAATTTAAAGTTAAATAGCTTTTAACGCTTACACTTAGAAAGCGCTTACCTACTTATTTTAGCATTTTATGAAAGGAATACCATGAAACCTAAAGGAATAATATTATTAATTGGCGGTGCTGAGCAGAGAGCCGATGAGGCACCTGATATTGAACAAGATGAATCTAATTTTAATCCGTACGAAATATTTAAAGAAATATTAAAAGCAACTCCCTCTAAACACATTGTATTCATTACTGCTGGCAAAGATTTACATAAAGAAACTAGAAAAAACTATACAAACGCTTTTAAGAAAATGGGCTTTAAGACCATTGACTTCATGTTTATTGAAAAGCGCGAAAATGCAGAAAATGAAAAATACTTACAAAAAATAAAAAGCGCTGGGGTCATTTTTTTTACAGGTGGTGATCAATTTTATCATGCCACCCTCTTAGGTGGCACAAGCTTCATTAAAGCGATTAAAGAAAAATATTTCCATACTAAAAATTTCATTGTAGCCGGGACGAGTGCTGGCGCTATGGTTATACCTTCAGTGATGATAGCCTCAGGTGGACAGACAGAGGCTTTGCTTCATCAAAATTTAGCCATTTCATCTGGGTTTAGCTTACTGCCTGAATGTATTGTCGATACTCACTTTATCAAAAGAGGGCGATTTAGCCGTCTAGCCCATGCTATCTTGTTAAATCCAGAGAAATTAGGGATAGGGTTAGGTGAAGACAGCGCTGTACTAATCCGACAGGGTAATGAAGTAGAATGTGTAGGTTCAGGCATGGTCGTTATCATCGATGGCTCAGAAATTAAGCAAACTAATATAACTGAAGTTAAAGAGGGAGAACCTATCTACTTAGATAATATTAAGGCTTATTTTCTAGTTAGAAAATGTAAATTTTTACTAAAAGAACATAAATTTATACCACCTAAATGATGACTGCCTTAAGATGCTTAAATAATAGTCAAGAATAAAGTGTTTGCAAATTACCAGTAAGTTAATTTCATATTCAAAATTGCAGCAATTAATTTAAACCCGCTGTTAATTAATAACGAAGCCTCATTAGCGGATAAATTGTACTTAGTAGTGCTACTATTATTTCTAGATTTCTCCAATAACTTTAAATCAGGAACACGTTGCAAAAATTAAATTAGCTTACTTGGAAAAATACAGGCAGCTAGAAAAATTTTGCAACGGTAATAAATTTATTAGTTAATAAAATTTAATAAATCTCCACTAATCCGTAAGCCTGCTGTATTAATAACTCCGTGCGACTCGCCTTCGTATTCTATTAATATAGATTGTGGCATAAGGCTGGTTGCTATTCTGGCTGATTTTTCAATAGGAACGACAATGTCATTTGTTCCATGTATGAAGAGGGTAGGAATAGTAATACGTGTTAAATCATCACGAAAATCTGTCTCACTCCAGGCCCTTACTAAATCAATCGTTGCTTTAGGGGAAGCAGTTAATGCCATAAGTTGGAAGAATTCTAGGAACGCGGTTGAGGTGGAATGATTAGTGAGCGAGTAGCTGTAAAATTTTTTACTTAGTTCTTCTAAGAAAGCAGGGCGATCGGCGTTTAATTTTTCTATGATGTCATCAAAAACAGTTTTATCTATACCTTGCGGATTATTATCAGTCTTGAGTAAGTAAGGGACGACGGCTGCAATAAATACGGCCTTACTAATTTTTTGCTGCCCAAATTTCGCCAAATAGCGCGCCACTTCACCGCCACCCATTGAAAAACCTACTAAAGTTATATTGTTTAGATTTAAAGTTTCAATAAGTAGATGAAGATCATCAGCAAGTGTATTGTAGTCAAAGCCATTAAAAGGCCAATCACTGCGTCCAAAACCACGTCGATCGTAAGCAATAACACGATATCCGTGTTCAGCCAAGAAACGAGCTTGGTATTCCCAGCTAGCAGATGTAAGTGGCCAACCATGTATTAAAATAATTGGTCTACCCATCCCCCAATCATAATAATAAATATTTGTACCATCAGCGGTTTTAATAGTAGGCATAAAAACTCCTTTTGTTTTTGTAATCCCTTTGAGCTTAGTTATAAGAACATCAATTTTTTATACCTTTTAAATATAGACGTTAAAACGGGAACTTTACGCAATTGGGAGCAGGGTAGGCTTAAGCTAACGGGATTAGCAAAAGTATTACTACGAGCTATACAAAATTATCCCGAACATATCATTCTTGTATTTGCAAAGATCTTGCGGGCGATTCATAGCTAATCGTGTTGAAAAAAGGTTAGAATTACTGTCTTATTTGGCTAGAGAATAATAATTAATCTATCTGGGAGTTCATGGCACGGCCAATCCATTTTAAATATTATGTGACCATAGGCTTGCTATGTTTATACAAGCCATTGCATGCTTCTTTTATTGAGCAAACACTTGGAACAGCTGTAGTTAAGGATGCCACAGCCACTTTTTTTAACCCGGCTGCATTAACTATTATACCTAATCCGCAACTTATTCTTTTAGGTACATTGGCAAGGTCACAGTCTCAATTTACAGGAAGCGCACAAAAACTACTGTCTGAGGCTAGCGAGCCTGGAGTAACTACCACAAAATCAAATTTTTATTTACCCTCCATGTATATCAGCACCCCTATAAATGATAAAATTGCTAGCGGTTTCGCTATCGTTGCTAATGATTTTAATCGTGACTTGGATGGGCACTCAATTCTTCGCTATGTTCAGGCTCGTAATCAAACAGATGATGTGGATTTCGTCCCAGCGCTTGGTATTAAGATAAATGACTTCCTTTCTGTCGGTGGAAACCTTAATTTGTCTTATGCTCGCTTCATTCAGGAGCCTATTTCAGGTTTAACCCGTTTAAATATTCCTGAAAGCCGTAGCTTGAACAAAAGCAAAGGCAAGAGTTTAGGCGGTGATTTAGGGATTTTAATTAAACTAGCTAAAAAAACAGTATTAGGTTTTAATTATCGCAGCGCTATTACTTACCAGTTACATGGCACAAGTACAATTACTTATCCGCAAGTCGTTTCTTCGCATAATTATCATTTTAAATACTGGACACCTGCTAGAAACGTATTATCACTTAGCCATTTCTTAAATGAAAAAGTTGGCTTCATAGGAACCATTCAATATCTCCAATGGGATATTTTTAAAAAAGCTTATATTTATAATTTTGCAACGCAATCTGGCTCTGAAGTATTTATTAATCCCAAAGCACATATAAATTATAACTTTCATAACAGTTGGCTTGTGACACTGGGTACTATTTATAATGTTTCAACTAAATGGACAGTCAGAATAGCAGGAACCTATAATCAGTCACCTTCCACTGGAAAGACCCAAATAAGTACTGGTGATAGCTTGGTTATAGGCTCTTCGATAGGGTATAAATTGATGAAAAACCTCACCCTAGATTGCAGTTATGGCCACGCCTTTTTCAAGAAAGAAGCCATTCATATCAGAACAGCGCAGAATATTATAACCGGTGTAAATAAAGGCACGCATGACTCTGTTTCACTAAAACTGACTTTAACTGCTTAGTAGGGCTAAATTATAGATCGCATTATCAGTAGGTTTATCAAAAATTATGAAGTCTTAAGAAGAAAATAAAATGCTTAATCCATTTTATTTAACATTGCAGCCTAGCTCTGCTGCAAATTTAGATATTATGCTGTATAATATGCGACTATTTTTTGATCTATTTTATAAGAGTACTATGACTGACTTAAACCTCTACAGAAACATTGGTATCTTCGCTCACGTAGATGCCGGAAAGACTACTACTACTGAACGTATTCTTAAGCTTACCGGTAGAATCCATAAAATGGGAGAAGTTCATGAAGGTGAATCGACAACCGATTTCATGGAGCAAGAAGCGGAACGTGGTATTACTATTCAATCAGCAGCAGTAAGTTGCTTCTGGAAAGGTACTCGTTTCAACGTAATTGATACCCCAGGCCACGTTGATTTCACGGTAGAGGTATACCGCTCACTAAAAGTACTCGATGGTGGCATCGGTGTATTTTGTGGTTCTGGCGGCGTTGAGCCTCAGTCAGAAACCAACTGGCGTTATGCGAACAATTCAAAAGTATCCCGCTTAATTTTTGTAAACAAGCTTGACCGAGTTGGTGCAGATTTTTTGAAGGTTACTGAGCAAATTAAAAAGGTATTGGGCGCTAACCCATTAATCATGACTTTACCAATCGGTATGGAAGATGACTTCGTAGGTGTTGTCGATTTATTAACCCGTAAAGCTTACGTATGGGATGAGACTGGCCAACCTGAAAATTATGTCATTCAAGATGTGCCAGCTAATATGGCTGACGACGTTGAAATGTACCGAACTCAGCTTATTGAAGCGGCACTTGAGATGGATGATGAGTTACTGATGGCTTATCTAGAAGGTGAGGAGCCTTCAATAGAAGAGATTAAACGCTGCATTCGTAAAGGTACGCTTGAGTTAGCCTTTTTTCCAACTTATTGCGGTTCAGCCTTTAAAAATAAAGGGATGCAACTATTATTAGACGCTGTGGTTGACTATTTGCCTGCTCCACATGAGGTAAATCCTCAGCCTTTGACAAATGCTGAAGGTGAGCCAAATGGTCAGTTCGCTATCGTCTCCCCAGATGAGCCATTTCGCGCTTTGGCTTTTAAAATCATGGAAGATCGTTTCGGCGCTTTAACCTTCGTGCGTATCTACTCAGGAAAGCTTAATAAAGGTGACACTATTCTTAACAGTTTTACCGGTAAGACTGAGCGTGTCGGCCGTATGGTTGAGATGCAGGCGAATGAGCGTAATGAGTTGCAAAGTGCTGAAGCAGGCGACATTATCGCTATTGTAGGCATGAAAAACGTTCGAACTGGCCATACTCTTTGTAGCCCTGATGAGGCGTGTACGCTTGAGGCGATGGTTTTTCCTGAGCCAGTTATCTCTATTGCTGTTGCGCCAAAAGATAAAGGCTCAACTGAAAAAATGGGTATTGCTATTGGTAAAATGGTTGCAGAAGATCCAACCTTTAGAGTGGAAACAGATCCAGATTCAGGTGAAACTATTCTTCGTGGTATGGGTGAACTACATCTTGATATTAAAGTGGATATTTTAAAGCGTACTTACGATGTTGAATTAATAGTAGGCCAACCACAAGTAGCTTACCGAGAAACCATTACCAAAACTATTCAAGACAGCTATACCCATAAGAAGCAATCAGGTGGTTCTGGCCAATATGGTAAGATTGACTATACGATTGAGCCAGGTGAGCCAAACAGTGGATTTACATTTAAGTCATCTGTGGTAGGTGGTAATGTTCCCAAAGAATTCTTCCCAGCAATTGAGAAAGGATTTCGTTCGATGATGGACAGTGGAACCTTGGCAGGTTTCCCTGTATTGGATGTTGCAGTTAACTTAACAGATGGTGCTTACCATCCTGTTGATTCTTCGGCAATTGCTTTTGAAATTGCGGCAAAAGGCGCTTTTCGTCAATCAATACCAAAAGCGGCTCCGCAACTGTTAGAACCTATTATGAAAGTTGATGTCTACAGTACAGAAGAACATGTAGGTGATGTAATTGGTGACTTAAACCGTCGTCGGGGTATGATTTCGGGGCAAGAACCCAGTGCTACTGGTGTACGTGTCAAGGCCGATGTTCCTCTTGCAGAAATGTTTGGCTACATCAGTACTTTACGTACCCTTACGTCTGGTCGTGGCCAATTTTCAATGGAGTTCTCACACTATGCTCCTTGTCCAAGCAGTGTAGCTGAGGCAGTGATTGCTAAAGAGAAAGAAAAGAAAGCAGCCAATAAGTAAGTCTAGTTAGCAAAGTTTAAAAAGCTCTGGCAGTTTGTTCTGCCGGAGCTTTTTAGCTTATAAATTAAGTGAAATTTAAAGAAAGCCGCTTAGCTGCGTGTAGGTTTTTTCTAAGCACGTAAATTCTTCATGAAGTATCTGGTCAAAAGAGCTAGGTTGTAAATTTACTATCACTTATATTTTTTTCTTATAAAGAACTTCTTTTAACAAGGCTCCGTTTTCATAGAGTTCTTCTAGCTTTGTTCTGTGTGTATTTTCAAATCCAACTGCTTCATAAAATTGACGCGCTTGTCTATTGTCAGAAAGAACCCAAACATAGACAAACTGATAATTCATTTTTGCAAGCTCTGAGAAAGCAGCACAGCATAACTTAGTACCTAATCCCAATCGCCAATAGCTTGGGTGTAAATAAATAGCGCTTATTTCGCCGTTTAATGTACTAGGAAAAATATCAAGAAACCTGCACAAACTAACAAAGCCAACCATTTTTTGCTCTACTTCAATAACGAGAACTTTCACATCCTGTTCGATTAATGATTGCCATTGTTTGGCTCTGTCTGCTAATGACAGGGATTGTATGATGTCAATTGGAATATAATCTTTATAGGTGGCTTGCCAAGATAAAATATGGATTTCAGCAATAGCTTTTATGTCCTCTAACGTAGCAAAACGAATAATTGATTCTAGGTTTTTTATCATTAGGAAAAGGGCGGTTTTAACCGGTTCAGGCAAATTAATATTTTATATATATTATATTAATTAAAGCAATGTCTTAACGCTTAGGCATAGCAGTAGAATCAATTGGATTAAATGCAAAGGAACCACATGCAATACTATTTCATACAAATATAATTAATAATTTTTTAACTACATAAATTCCTGTTTGGGTACTTGTTTTGACTCTTTTTGAGTAAGATAATTTAGTGATCGCTAACAAGAATTAATGTTTGGATAAGTAGATATTAATTAGATCTTTATTGGAATCGCATTCAAGTTTCTCTTTAAGCTGAGCGATGTAGACCTCAACCGTGCGGTAAGATATATCCATCTCGCCAGCTATTTCTTTTGCTGTTTTTCCCATAGATAAATATCTAAGACTAATAGCTTGCTGTTTAGAAATACGAACAGGAATATCTGTCTTGTACTTAAAATAAACGAGCTCTTTATCGGTGAGTTCTGCTGGCTTAACTAGAGTAAAATCATTCTGTTTCAGGTAAGCTAAGATGTCATCAATATGTTTATTAACGTTTCCCTCATCAGCTGACAAGACAACATCACTTATTTGATGATAATAGTCGTTGCGCTCATTATGCAAAGCCTTAAGCATATCTTCAAAATTATGCTCACTTGTAAGTGGCTCATGTCGACTTCCAGCTCGCCTGACTTGTGTTTCGAGAGTCACTTTTAGGAATATAACACAAGCGCCCTTTAGATAGTCCCGTATCTTTAGTGTATTTCCAATATAGCAATCAAGCCCCACTACAACACCAGATTGTTTTGATAAGGAGGAAAAAATTATCTCTTGTGTATGCTCATACTGCTTAAGTCCAGCTTGGCCTAATATTTCATTAATTGAAAGTCCTATTCTATGCTCAAGCCCCATATCAGCATCAATGAATTGATAGCCAAGACGTTCAGCTAAATGCTTGCCAAAATAAGCTTTGCCGGCCGCAGGCTGTCCTACTATAAATATTCGATTTAATTTTTTCATCTACTTACCTATTTGTTCCGTTTACTATAAATAGTTTAATAGCTAAATTGAGCAAATAGTATACGCATAAATACTTAGTTAGTAGTATTACTTGTGTTTAAGGGTAGTTAAGAAAGGCTTAACTAAATATGAGGTATAGACTTCGTAATTTAAATAATTAAAACCTTAGTGCCTGGATTAGCTTTCACCCAATTAGCCACATATTCTATGTAGTTATTTTTGCCAACAGCAATGCATCCACGCGTTGAGCTTGGTAAATTGTTTAACCAACTAAGCAGACTAGGTGACTGAGTTGGCCCATGGATCCCTACATCTCTACCTGTATAACCGGCAGCTAATTGCCTTGAAGTTGGATAGAGAATTGGAATAAAGATTTTAAATTGCGTGGATTTTCTTGGATAAGCTAATCCATATAAACCAATTGGCGTTTTATTATCACCGGCTTGCCTTTTACCGACACCCTTGTATCCGAGAGCTATTTTAAACGTCTTAATTACCGTACCACGTTTACAAATATTTAGAATTCGCGTTGCAGTGTGTACATTGATTCCATTTAATAAAGGACAAGTGGTCGTACTGGCAAATAAAGCAACGGGAAAGAAAATAGATAATAATAAAACTGCCTTTATTTTCATATAAATAGATAAATATTGCTGTAATTGGTTAATAATTATTCCATAAGATTGCTCTTATTCATACTAAATTATCTTTAAAATCTAATTTTAAGCAAGTTACAACCTTATCTAGTCACTTTTATAAGTGATTTTAATGGCTTTATTAATCATTAGCGGTGGAAATGGATGACCTTAGCTGCAACGCTATTATTTTGGTAAACACCCGGTTTTCTCTTACAATCTAAGAATAGAAATAAGCAAACTAAGGATAGATTAAATTTATGGAATGGATAATCTATGGCGCCAATGGTTATTCGGGCGCGTTAATTGCTAGAGAGGCAAGGGCTAGAGGCATGCATCCTATTTTAGCTGGGCGCAATGAAGCCTTGGTTAAAAAGCTAGCCGATGAGCTTGAATTAAGCTACCGTATCTTTGGGTTAAACGATATAGAAGAAATTACGCAGCACCTTTCTAATATAACTCTGCTTTTAAACTGTGCTGGGCCTTTTTCAAAGACTAGCAAATCACTAATCCAAGCATGCTTGAATAATCATACTCATTATCTAGATATTACTGGTGAAATTGATATCTTTGAATACGCACAAACATGTGATAATAAAGCCAAAGAAGCTAATATTTTGTTATGCCCTGGTGTAGGATTTGACGTTATACCAACGGACTGTATTGCTCATATGCTTAAGCAAGTTTTACCTGACGCTATTCAATTGACTTTAGGCTTTGATTCGAAATCGCACCTTTCTCCAGGCACAACTAAAACAGCCATAGAAGGCTTAGCTAAAGGAGGTAGAATTAGGAGAAATGGTCAATTAATAGACGTACCCCTTGCCTATAAGACTCGGTCTATTAATTTTGGCAATGGTGAGAAATTGGCTATGACCATTCCTTGGGGAGACATTAGCACGGCCTATTATTCAACTCGTATTCCAAATATTGAAGTTTATATTCCGGCTAGTAAAAGGCAAATCTTTATAATAAAAAGTATAAACTTTATACGTTGGTTTTTTCGTTTTAATTTTGTACAAAATTGGCTTAAGAAAAAAGCGGCTTATCGCAATGGCCCTGATGCTGAACAAAGAAAACAATCAACTTGGGTATGGGGTGAAGTGAAAAATGCCAGTGGAATATGCAAGTCTGCACGCCTTAAAACAGCGAATGGTTATGCATTGACAGTGACAGGCAGTCTAATGACAGTGGAGTTCATTCTTAACAACAACGTGAAATCTGGGTACACAACACCGTCCCTATTATTAGGTGATGATGCGGTAACTAAATTACCTGGAAGTAGTAAGATTCAACTGGATTAGAGAGTTTTTTCAACAAAGTCTACCCACTAGCATTTGCGGTTGGCTAACGTGCTTATCTACCAGAACATCTAACTTGTGCCATGAAATGTAATTATCACTTTGAATAGATTGGTTAGACTACTAACCAATCTATGGGTTAAAAGATATTTAGCGATATAAATATTAAAGGCGACCATGTTCACCAATGTTTGGGCGTTTGCCAGATAAATAAGCGCTGGCATATTTAAATAGTTGTGTGACTCTACTGTCTTTGCCTTGCCAATATTCTGCTTGATAAGACTCTATTTTTAGTAAGGTTACTGAGGCGTCGTCTTTTCCCTGTGGAAACCAAGCTGCTACAAAAGGATTCCAGAGTTGGTCTATTAATTCTTGATCTCTAAATAAAGAAGCTTTCCCCGAAATAGAAACGTAAGTTTGCGCTTTAGGGCAGCTAAATGCTAAACATACATCTTGATGCTGATTTATTTCTTCAGTTTTTTCCGTAGGATTCTCAGTAAAAAAATAAAAAGTGCCCTCAAATTTTTTTTGCACTAAATGCATAGGACGAGCTTGCATCACACCTTGCTCATAAGTCACTAACATGGCTGTTTCTAATGGCTCAACTAAATCCCATAATTTTTTTGATTCTTCAGATGTCAGCATAAATATTCCTTGACTGCGTTTGATTGAGTGTAAGAGTAAGTATATCTATAAATGTGCAAGGCTGCTAATGCCTCTGATTTTTACCTGTTATTTTTAATAATTATTCACAATTTCTGGGGATAACTCTGTGTAGTACTTGGGAAAACTAGCTAATTGCCTTATTTTTTGGCCATAAACCTCTTCAATTCAATGTTGCTTAATCTGGCTACAAAATAGGCATTCATATATGACGGTATTTGCTATGTG
This sequence comes from Legionella beliardensis, assembly GCF_900452395.1. Classification (NCBI taxonomy): domain Bacteria; kingdom Pseudomonadati; phylum Pseudomonadota; class Gammaproteobacteria; order Legionellales; family Legionellaceae; genus Legionella; species Legionella beliardensis. The sequence goes on along the minus strand of NZ_UGNV01000004.1, from coordinate 12,602 downwards.
CACAATGAAGATTGTTATAAAAATATAATTCTTATGGCAATATTTCCACCACATGAGCAATTAAGCGATTATTATCCATTCTAATAAGACTATTGGTGCGGCCATATAATTGACTATTTAATTTACAACGCATTAATGAGGAAAATGCCTCATTGCATTTAATAGAAAAGTAACTGCGATCGGTGGAGAAAGTTTTTATATGATTATTCAATAGTAATTTACCAAAAGGAATATTTGTATTCAGAACATCTGCAATTACTTTTTTTGGTAGCTCATTAAAATTCATTCTAATAAAAGCTAATTCTATCACCGCTGCTTCTTTTTTCTTTTGTGCAAGCTCTGGATTATTTCTAGTCTTGTTACTATCCACTAACATGATAATGGCTCGATAATAAGTATTGTCATGTTTATTTTTTTTGGCATAAATTGTCTGAATAATAGGTGTGCGTTGATAATATTTTTCTAACCCTTTCGTCATTAATGGTTGAGTTAGGAGATAATTATAAGGGCTAGGAAGGCTAGATTGAGTAACTCTACTAGTAGCCATCTTGGGGATGTTAGTAAAGCTCATCATTTTTTCAATGCTGTGCGATTGCGGAGCAATATCAGAAGAAGCATGCGGCATTTGAAAAATGATTATCAGCATACAAAATAAGTAAAATCTTCTAATCACTTTCCCCTTCGACTTTTTAGTTGTTTTATTTGCATGTTTTTTGCCACAAATTCTTTATTGCAAAAATTGTCTATTATTTTGCTGGCTTGGATCTTGTAAAGGCTCATTACTGATTATTTGCTTTTCTTCTTGCTGGAAACTATTTAAAGCTAATTTAGTATAGAAAAATAAATCTCTATTGGTAGAAAAATTTATTTGACTGTCGCAAGAATTCGTTTGTTGATATTGTTTCATGCAGGTTTTGAAATTTTCTACTACTTCTGTAAGCTGCATTGTATCGATTTGAGTAAAACAATTAATGATTATCTGTTTTAACAAATCATAAGCATTATCATCAGCTAAAAACTCTATATTTTGGATTAGTTTTTCGGTTAGCCCATCTATGAATATTCTCATCGATGAAAGCAATGTTTCTTTACTTACTGCTTGTTCAGTGATTTTGCTTATAGAGATAATAGCCTCATTTAGAACTTGTGTCTTTGATTTATTGTTACACTCATTAACAAATGCTTCTTGTACAAGTTTGGCAAGCGTCATGTTATTTTTGAAAAATTCTTGCACAAGATTAATTTTAGGTTGGCTAAATCCACGTTTAGAACATTTTATTTTTATGTTTTCTAAGACAAGCAGTTCGCGGTCTTGATCATAGATTGGTCTATTATGAATAAATTTAGATGCTGCAATCCCCTCCATTACTGAAAGTCGTAGTAGTAAGGGCTTAAACTGTGCCGGAAATTCCTGCGCATGTTTAGTAAATTCATTAAATAGCCTCATAATTTTTCCTATTAAGTGTATGGCTTTGATTTTTTGATATCATACGCTGCCATCTAAAAATGACAATAATATAAACAGTAAGGTAATACCTTAGCGATAGAGAACTATACTTAAAAGCATGTACTTTAAGTGAGGATTTTATGGCTAAGCATAAATATACGCTTCCTCCTATTGTGTTATATGAGAGTCATGCTGATCGCGCAACCAGCGATTTTCTTATTGAACAGTTGCCTCGTCTCAAAAAAGCAGGATATACGACTATTTGCATAGATGGAATCGAGCCAGGGGTGTCTTTAACACAAAGTATTGCGATGACACGTAGGGCGCTTAACATACAAATCAATAAAGTAGATCAAATGCATCCTAGTCATCCTAAACATACACGCGAAGTTGAACAATTAAGGAGTATCGCTGCAAAATTTGACTTACTACAAACAATGAAAGAGCAAGGGTTTAAGATAGGAGGGATAGATTTACCTATCTCTGAACAACTTAAAGAGGCTAGTCTAAATTCTATAAGGAGGGAAGAAACACTAACTAATAATACCTTAAAAGAAGTCGATGAAAATGATGGCAGTGTCGTAGTCGTTTTGGGTTTCGGTCATTGTATATTTCAACAAATGATTGCAGCCAATGATAAAAATGCTGAACAATACCTTTGGCTTCATATTTATGACCCGGATAAAGCAACGCTAGCCTATAAAGAGTTGGTTAGGTCGTATGAAAAAAAAGGATATGCGAGCTATTTTCCTTTAGGAGTTAATATTTTTAGAGTTTCTGATCAAGGCTTACATACTAAGTTTTGGGAAAGCTTAAGTACCAATTGCTACAATTATGAATCGTCAAACCTTGATATCTCGACTTCTGAGATTTTAAAATCCCTCATAGGCCCCGAGGTTTCAGCTCATTTTCGTAAAGACGGTCAACATCATATCGATGCAGTGATACCTCTAGAAACAATTGAAAAATCGAGCAACATAACACCTGCAAAATTTTTGCAAGGTTTAAGTAAAACCCTAAGCGGCGTGAACTATGAAATAGTAAAAATTAACGCAAAGGCTCAGGTAATTATTCGTAATATTAATGATTCTGAAATAGCAGAGCAAATTAGTAAATTAGATAAAAAAGGTTGAAATCTTTTCAATTAGTTCCTATAAAAGATTTGTGCTCACCAATTAAACTCCATCAAGTAATGCATCGAGGTCAAGCGATGAGCGTCGGCCAAGATCATTTGCATGTTCTGTGAGAAAAATTTCCGCAACTCGACGCCCTTCATTTCTTAGCATGAATAAAAAATCCCATTCGGCATTGAGCTTGGAGGAATAACCGAGCTCAAGCATGATATCGCTACTTACTCGGTGTATCCTCATACCAGCCCACTTAGCACCCTCGGAATTATTTGGATGTGCTAATTGTCGCAATAAAGCAATCATGCGAAGTTCCTTAAGTAATACGGCGTTAAATGAAACTTCATTCAAGCGGTTGAAGATCTCTCTTGCTGACTGAGGCAAACCTGGGCGTGTTACCGGATTAATTTGTACTAAAATCGTATCTTGCGATTCACATTCTCGTACAAGAGGCGTAATGGTTGGATTTCCCGAATACCCCCCATCCCAGTAATAATCCCCATTGATTTCAACAGCCTTAAAGATAGTGGGCAAACAGGCCGATGCAAGAAGTACGTCAGGCGTAATTTCGTCATTGCGAAACACCTTTCCTCTGCCGGTGCTAACATTCGTTGCTGTAATGAATAATTTGATTGGACTTCTTGATAACAGTTTAAAATCAACCGCTTCTGCTAAAATCTGGTAGAGTGGATTAACTCCAAATGGATCGACATCATAGGGCGAAAATAATCTCGACATGATGTCCATCGTAATGAAAAGTGGTGAGTAATCAAGCGACCATTGTCCAAACATAATATCAAGAGGACTGCGTTGTAAGAGACTAAAGCGTGCGGCCTTAGAGACATTCCGCCAAAATAATTCGAGCGCATTGCGAGCGCCTAAACGACCACCTTTGGTGAAGCCATCGGCAAGAACGACAGCATTTATAGCACCAGCAGATGTACCCGAAATACCCTCAATTCTTAATTTTTTTTCTTCTAATAAGCGATCTAACACACCCCATGTAAAAGCGCCATGCGCCCCACCGCCTTGTAGGGCTAAATCAATACAAAGGTTGTTATCATCTCTTTTTGGCGAACGGGTCATGAAGGCTGGTCTTGCTTAGAGGCGCGCAGCGCAATTGCCATGAAAATATAAGTCCAACCACTGACTATCATATCAATTGCGATAAATACTCCAATTACCCATAAGCCGCTCATTGGCCAATGCGATAAAATCAGAATACCTAGAATTAAGGAAATTAATCCTGCCAATAAGATCCAACCCCAACCTTTCATATCCCGTAATGATATAGACATGACAATACGAGTAACGCCAATAATAATGAGCGTCCAAGCCAGTAAGGCAGTAAAGATTGTAGAGGCTAGCAAAGGATTATATAAGATAATAATGGCTGTAATGAGATAAAATATAGAAATGAGAATTTTCCAAAAGGCACCCTTCAATCTTATATACCTAAGTGCATCAGCAATATGTGATAATCCTGAAATCATTAGTAGTGCTGCAAAAAAATACATACTAACAATGGTTAATGCGATTTCCATACCTAAGCCAATACATCCTAAGAGTAGCAGAAGTATGCCTAAACTAAGGTACCATCCCCAATGATGTTTTAAGGTTTTTGCTTCAGAAAGATGGGTAGCATGATTTAAATTTGCCATATCAATTCCTTTTGATTATTTAATTTAATATAGCTTATTTTGCGCCGGGAGGGCTGGTTTTAAGTCGGTATTTTTTTGGGAATGATTTTGATAGCATATAAAAAATAATGGGGACATTATCCGCGAAACCACTATGAATTATTTGACCGCAGCGCTTGTAACTTTTAGCTGATACGGGTGACATGGAGGCGACAAATTTTGTCGCTTAAAATACAGGGACAACAATGAGAGTTTTATATAAACGTTTGTTGCTGGTTAGCTTCTTCATTATCTTACTGGTTGCAGTAGCCATTGTCTCAATTTACTTTGGTCGCAATTTCACCGGTATTGGTTCGATACCGGCTCGCTCAGCGTTCACCACTCGTTTACCCAGTATTCCTGATGGCGATTCGCAGCATTTTCAATTTTTTTATAGTACTAATCGTATTAATGACGAGCAGGCAATCAAAGATCACAGCAACCAACTCAGCAATACTATCAGCTTTGGTAGGTTTGATGTACGTATCTCACCCTATTTACCCATAAAGCCGCGAGTCTGGTTTGAGACTAAACATATGGAATGGTTATCCCATGAGGAACTTCCAGAGGAGAAATTTTCGTCTAAATTGCAGCAAGCTGTGCTTGCCTCACCGCAAAAATCACTGCTGATTATAGTTTGGGGATTTAGGGATTGGTTTCAATCAGCAGCACTTAAAACAGCTTATACTGCCTATGTTTTAGATATTAATACACCCGTCTTATTATTCGACTGGCCAGGTAATCAGGGAGACGGATTAAGAGGATATAGAACAGCTCAAAGCATAGCAAACCAATCTTCTCCAGCTTTGGGATGCGTTCTCGCTTCCGTCATTCGTCGCACAGGCGCACGTAAGGTGTGGTTAATGGGTAGTAGCCTTGGTTGCCAACTAATTTGCGATTCCTTTGATTGGTTAGCTAACCAATCCGATTTGATTCAGGGTCTGCCTAAGCTTGATCATGTAGTACTGTCAGCACCTGATGTGTCTGCACAAGCCTTTGATGAAAAATTTGCTGCACAAATCAGGGCATTGTCCCGTCATTTGACAGCCTATGTCAGTTCAAATGATCGTGCGTTACTCATGAGTTATTGGTTAAATAACAGCCGACCTCTAGGTCGAAAGGCCCAAGTCTCGATACCTCCTGAAGCTAGGACCAGCGAATATGAATACGAGGAGGCACTCGAATTATTGAATTTGCAAAGCAAAGGTACAAAAGAGATTGCAGTTGTTGATGCAACACCAATTAACCGTACTAGGAATTTACATCACTTTTTTACCGATTCGCCAGAATTTTTTGACGATCTCTTTCGCCGTTTATTACAGCCAGAAAATAATCTTAGCCGGCCTCTTTATCCTGTTCGAACAAGACAGGGTGCTATCTATTGGATTTTATGGAATAATTGATAGTAAAAATTGAGAACGAAAAGACTATTCATCAGTCAGTCAGGCGTTTCTATGCAGAAAATTATTGCAACATGTAGGTTGTGGAAAATAGTTGTTGCTTAAATTTTACTTAATTAAAACAAAGAATTGACGTTGCAAGTAGTCAACTTTATGGTTTGTAAAATGACAAATAAGCTACTGAATGTAATATTTGATTTTGATGGTACTTTGGCAGACAGCTTTTTTGCTTCCGTTCAAAAATTTCTGCCTTTAGCTGAGAAATTTAATCTCAGAAAATTAAATCAGCATGAAATAGAGCAATTAAGAGAGTTACCATCTAAGGAAATTATAAAATATTTAAAAATTCCTTTTTATAAGATTCCTAGTGTCTTACGCCATGCAAGAGAATGCCTGCGTAATGAAATACCTAGCTTATCTACTTTTATGAATATGCCAGAAGTACTGGAAGAACTGCATCAAGATTGCTCCTTAGGAATAGTGACTTCAAATTCTTCAGAAAATGTAGCCCTATGGCTTGAGCATCATAAAATTGCACATCTATTTGATTTTATTTACGCAGAATCCGGCTATTTTGGTAAGAAAAATATTCTAAAAAAGCTCATAAAATCCCATAGAATGGAACCATTACAAACCTTTTATGTTGGTGATGAGACCCGTGACATCGATGCAGCTAGAAAATGTAACATAAATTCTATAGCTGTTTCCTGGGGATTTAATTCCGAAGCTACGCTTATAAGAAGTAGGCCAGATTATATTACTAGAACACCTGAGGATATATTAACAATTATTAAGCCGCACGCTTTGGCATTTGCCAGTTTGAGCTGACTATACAGGTCACACTACAGTAAAATAATCGCGCTAATTCTTATTCAAAATTATTAGCAATAATCTTGGATTATTGCTAATAGCCTGAGTTATATTTTATAGTAAATTTCTGCTTTCTCTAGCTCTGTTGCGTCGGTATTGGCTGGGCATGTGTATTTTTCTCTCACTTCGTTATGAAATTTACTTTTAAATTCTCCTACTGTTTGTTCATAATTTTCGTTGGTAATGTTTCCTTTTTTAAAGAGGGTATAGTATAAGAAAAATTTTTGCAGGCTGGTTTTGTCGATACCTTTTAATCGCTGACTAGTTTCATATGGTGTTAAATTCCTAGACACTGCCTGTTGAGCAAGCATCAATAACTGCTGCTCTTCGCTATCTGTGCTTTCAAACTTTGTGTAAGATATCGCCATTCCTAATTAATAAAATTTGCAAATACTATATTAAAGACAGATAAAATATCTAGTTTAATTTCGGTTTTGCTCTGGATTTAGATCTCTAAATAAGCACTGGTTATTTTTACAAAAAATTGAAACTTGTAGGCTAAAAGTACCATCGCGAAAGCGGTGAGAAACATAGCCTAGTAAATGTGCTTGTTTCGTGTCGGTGGTTTTATATAAAGAATAGCCAATACCAGCTTCATCACAGCCTGGTTTTTTGGCGATAACTAGATGGGTACTCTCGCCGGGCAAGACCATATGCGCTCCACTTTCTATAACACATCCTGTTTCTGGCCACATTCTTGTTTTAACGAGTGTATATTTCTCTGTCCCCTGGTTACTTTCATTAATAAACTTAGAGATATAATTACCCTCTGCATAAGTTACACCTGGTAGATATAAGGAAAAAAAAGCAAGAAAATAGAGAAAAAAAATCCTGGCCCTTATTAACATATAAATTCCTTTTCATTTTGCTTAAATCTATTTTAGTTGAAAATAAAGCGTTATTCTTAGATAGCAAATAAACATTGCTCTTATTTTCAGTTTAACCCAGCGCGAGAACTTATAATAAACTTTTAAAATATATTTATCTTAATTTAGAATTAATAGGTTTTTTTATAATAAATTTAAAATAATGAATTAAATCTTCTAAATCGGCATCTTTTAAACCTACATAACTAGAACCGCTCATACGAGCATTTGGAATTTTTCGGACAGATTCTGGATTGCGGATAAATTGTTTCAACTGCTTTGTAGTAGGATAATAATCAAAAATACTTTTAGGATACATAAGATCAGGGCCTATTGTGGCTTTCCCAATGTATTTAATTGTGTGGCATGATGAGCAATGGCTCACATAAACATGATACCCATTTAAAATTCTTTTTTTAATTTTTTGAGGTATATTCGTTGGTGCAGAAATAACCATAGATTCATTAATACGCTGATGTTCTATGATTTTAGTAACGCTCCATACCCAATATTCATCCGAAATATAAGAACGTTCGGGATGAGTCCAGATAACAGCATATGGACCGGCTGTTGTATTGGTATGGTTAAATAAAATAGGCCATTTTTTATCAGGTTCAATAGCTAGATAAGCAATGGATTCATTCTTTTTACAAGTTAAGACCTTATGAGCAGGTATCAAAACAGAGAAATGGTCTTTTGCGACAAACTCTAAAATATTGGTAGGATTTATTTGATATTGTTGTAAGAAGTCACATAGTTTAAGACTTTGATAAGTCATTTTCTTATTAGGATAAGCTCGATTATAATCCATCTCAATGGCTTCTGATTGCAAACTTTGTAATTGCTTTTTATTTAAAATAGCGCTTTTCTTTTTGCCTATAATTGTTAAGGAGGAGGAAAAGCCTGCTTGCCAAGGATAAATCTGCGCCATAATAAACAAGCCAGTAATACTTAAAAATTTACTCATGAAATCCCTTTACAGCATAAAATATGCTCTACCTAATGTTTTAATTTCTTTTCTGGCTAAAGTCATGAAGAGAAATACATTGCAAAATTTCTTCAATGGGCAAACCCATGACATTGTAATACGAGCCTGTTATTTCCTTAATAAAGGTATTATATACATTTTGAATACCATAGCCCCCAGCTTTATCAAAGGGATCGCCTGAATCAATATAATTTTTTATTTGCTGCTCTGTTAGGGTGTGAAAAGTAATTTTTGTTGTCACACAATCAATCCACCACCATTCTTCTGGTAGAAAAACCAAAGCATAACCGGTATACACTTCATGAGCTTTGCCACTTAGCATACTTAACATTCTATAGGCATCATCGTCGTCTAGCGGTTTTTCTAGAATATGATTTTGATAAGCTACAGTAGTGTCTGCTGCTAGAATTAAATCTGCGGTATCTGCTGCAATTCGCGGCAAAATAGCTTGTGCTTTTTCTTTCGCAAGTCGAGTTACGTATTTTTTAGCTTCCTCATCTTTTTGCTGAATTTCTTCAATACCGGCAGGCATAACTACTGCTGTTAATCTGTGCTCTTGCAATATTTGTAAACGTCTTGGCGAGGCACTGGCTAGAATGATTTTTAATAGGTGATTAGGTTTCATAAAAATAGCTTTAAGATTAATTTTTATTAATAAAATAACTTTGATATAGATTTTCTAAATTAGTGATTTTAACTTTTAATATCTCTCAGATTATGCCCTGCAACTGTTAGAACAATACTCTTTTCAGAAATATTAGGCAATGTTATCTCTTTAGTCCTATACATATTTTTGATTTTTAACAGGTTTTAATTAGTATAGAATGTAATAAAGTATTTTATGATGAAATACTGAGTTGACTTAATATCGTTTAATTATTTTATAAAGGAGAAGGGATAGAATGACTTTGAAAGCGATTATGGCAGCAGCCCTGTGTTTTAGTAATGGATTCACTGTTGCTGGTACAATGGGAGATGTTGCTGCTCCTGCGCCAAGGTTTTATATCGGAGTTGAAGGTGGTGGCTCTATTTCTTTAGATACACATTTTCAGCCTATTTTTAGTGGTGCACCTACTTTAAAAGTCGTGGCACCAAACAACAGTGATTGGTCACGTGACTTCGGAGTTGCAGGTTTTGGTGGCTTATTTGCTGGTTATGCATATAACCCTAACCTAGCATTTCAATTTACCTGGGATTATCGTAGTGGCTATAATTATGACTTACAGGCTGCTTACGGTATAGATGCAGAAGATCCTAATTATTTTATTCAAGATCGTTATGAAGCACAGGGTATTAAAATTCAAACATTCTTGTTTGATATGATTTTAAAGCCTACTGTAAATTGGGGTGGCTTTGTACCTTATGTCAAAGGTGGCGTCGGCGTAGCTTATAATAAGATAAAAAATTTAAGAAATGTAGAAATTACATTTAATAACACGGAACAGAATTTTGATCTCTTTATACCTGGTGAATCAGAAACCAGTTTTGCTTGGGATGCCGGTGTTGGTGCTAACTACTTCTTTACTGACAGTCTGAGTATTGGGCTTGGCTATCGCTTTGTTGATGCAGGTGAGCTGCGCACAAAACGAGTCTCCAGCAATATCATTACGGGTAGTGTTAACACGATCACTCCCTTTAAAGCAAAGCATTTTCTCTTAAATGAAGTCATGGCTTCTATTGCTTATCATTTTGATTATGCTTAAATAATAAACTGAAAGAGAAATTAAGTTACCACTTTTTCTTAATTTCTCTAGCATTTTTCAGCTTTCATTTGTCAGTATGACTCCCCTATCCCTATCTGCAACTAGTTATTAAAAAACTTGATTTTACTGCCAAAGATTTATAATGAAACTCCTTCATATAAATTACTTTTTTATAAGTCCTTATTTATACAATAAATTTAAATGCAATAGCTGTTGCATGAGCAATTTTATTTTGGTATGGTTAAAGCGCTTTAGGTATTATGTTTTATAATCATATGTTTAGTTTTAAAACAAATCTCTAAAGCCATCCCGCTTTTAAATAATAAGAAATTATATTTTTTATTATGTAGATATTTATTCACAAGGAACGTAATAATGAACAGAGTTATCCCACTTGCAATCTATGCAAGCCTTCTCATTTCCGGCAATGCAATGGCCATAGAGAAAGAGCCGCTAGTTGGTGCTTGCGCGCCTGGCACCTCACTTTGTGCGTTACTAAGCCCAGGCGGTTTTTATGCTTCAGGAACGGGGTATTATATTCAACCCTCTGAAACTGGACTTGGTTTGTTTACTGATAGCTGGCAATATTCTACCCCAGGTGGAGTTTATTCACGCAGTAAACCTTTTAATCCCGATTATGAATGGGAATGGGCTGTTAAATTAGGTTATGACTTACCTAATTCAGCCAACAGTATTGAGGTGCGTTATTTTCGTCTAGATAATCATACACACGCTATTAATGACACCTCAGACGGGCCTATATCTTTTGGTAGCGCCTTTTTTCCCGATACTTCACTCGAATTTGAGCCTGGTGACACCTTTGTTAGCGATGCGCACTTGACTTATAAATTAGATCAAGCTGATTTAGTGTTTGGTAGGAGCTATGCCGAAGTATTTAAACGATATACTTTTAGACCTAAAGTGGGCGTTCGTTATTTGGATTTTGAGCATCGATTAACTTTTGCTGCACCTGGCTATGTAATTAGCAAATTTGATGGTGCAGGCCCACTCCTTGGTGTTGATGGCCGCTACGCCCTTACTGAAAATTTTGGCTTAGTGGGTAATTTTGAGTATGCGGCTATTGTAGGTGAAATAGATTCACGCAACTTTTTAACTTTAGGCCAAAGTGTTACGTATCGCTCGCCAAAACAAGACAGGGTTATTAATAACATTGTGGCTAAAGTTGGGTTAGACTTCGCCTATCCCATAGGTAATGGATTGTTGCTTGCTATTGAAGGTGGTTATGAAGTTGGCCAATATTTTAATTCCTCTGACATTATACAGGCTAATTTTTCAACAGGGCCACGAATTGTTAGTATAGAAACAAATCACTTTTCCTACCAAGGGCCATATGCTACTTTAACTATTCATGCTTAATAAAATCTATATTATGGGCTTAGAGTGGATAACATTCTAAGCTCAATTTCTTAGCCTACCTATCTATCCTTAAGCAAGATATTTTGTTAAAAAATCCACAACTTTAATCTTTCCTTTTTTAATATTTTCTTTGACGCACCTTATAAGGGAGTACCGGAATGATTGAGTCTATAATAATCCTGATCCGCTAAATCATGAGAGTTGGCGGGCTTATTAGCTTCTTTACTAGAAATAAATAATCTATTTCTTGAATGAGATAATTCTCTCGTTAATGTAGTAGGAGATTGCGAAGGAATAGCTTCGTTGACGAGCAATTTTTGATGTTGCTGCATGTCTTTAAGTATGGAAAGCACCTGTGAAAAATTTTCTCTCATTTCTTCTGTTTTTTGCCTATCTATTTCTTGTTGTTTTTCAAGTTCGCTTATTCTTTCTAGTAGTTTCTTTTCCCTTTCTTTGGCTGATTCTTGCTGGGAAATCAGCATTTCTTCGATCTTATCTAATTGATACATGGCTAAATGGGCTGAGTAAGTTTCAGAAGATGATCTATTTTCATAGGCCAATAATAAATTGATACAACGTTTTCTATTTTCAATTGCAATTTTTTTATGTACCGCTAATTGACAAAGGCAATCTCTGACACCTTGATTCATGCTAATAGCGACTAAAGCATGTTCATTATTATCAAGAGCAATAAAGCGATTAAACACCTCTAAAGCATCGCTTTTTTTTCGTTTTACTTTGCTAGATTTCCCTTCTTTAAAAGGAGCTAATTCAGAATTGGTGCCCGGGGAAGATGATAAGTCTAAATGATATTGCAATTCAGCAACAAGGGATGTTATTTTCATTTTACTAATTTGATTTTTTTTTGCATTGTAAGGAATTAGGCAGTCTGGGTTTTGTTTATTGGCTGGAAATTGTGCTTTTTTTAATTCGTTGAGGTTCTTATTTGTTTCATCTAATCCTGTACCTAAATCTTTTGCAGCCAATAATATTAGCTGCTGATTACTCATAATGTTGTTAGTATTTTGGTGGATATAATATTGATTAGAATCAGCATAAAATGTACGCTGCCCCTGCTCAAATTTGCCCCTCTTAAGATAGCCATCTAATTTATTACTAAGTTCACTTTCTTTTTTAGTTTGCAT
>NZ_UGNV01000003.1 GCF_900452395.1 Legionella beliardensis | reverse complement strand
ATGTTATCAGATTAATTTAAGCTATTTTCAATGTTTTTTCTCTTTTGGCCAAAAAATTTAATTGTTTTAAATCTCATTATTACGCATCTAAACTGCCATATTTGTAAAATCTAGGCGGTAAAATTTATTATCCTCTATACTCCTATTGTTAAGAGGAGCTTTTATGGATATTTTGGCGTATATAAGGCAGTGTCAAATTAGAGTGAATAATGCATTAAAACTATATTTACCTAATCCTAAAGATGAACCCGAATTACTACATGAAGCCATGTGTTATGCCGTACTTAATGGAGGAAAGCGCTTGCGTGCAAGCTTTATCTATAGCTTAGGCGATAATTTAGGTGCTGATGCATTAACCCTAGACAGGGTTGCTTGTTGTATTGAAATGATTCACGCATTTACCCTAATTCATGATGATTTACCTGATCTAGATAATGATGATTTAAGACGGGGTAGCCCCACATGCCACAAAGTGTTTGGATCTGCCACAGCCATTCTTGCGGGAGATGCCCTACAGAGCCTTGCTTTTGAGTTACTTGCTTTTCAAGATTACCAAACTAATATCAAAATAGAAAATAAACTGAAAATGATTCACATACTAGCAAAATCCATTGGCTCTTATGGGTTGGCTGCCGGTGAAGAATTAGATTTAAAAAGCATTAATAAAAAAGTAACGATCAATGAACTAAATACTGTATATCAACTGAAGACCGGTTGTTTATTAGTTGCATCGATGCAGCTTGCAGCATTAGCTGCAAATTATGATGATCCAAGCTTTCTAAATAAGCTTAATGAACTTGGTAATGTCATTGGCATTGCATATCAAATCCATGACGATATTATCGGCATTGAATCTGATTCAAAGATTTTGGGTAAAACAAATGCTATTGATTTAATTAATAATAAACCAATATATCCCTCTCTGATTGGGATGCAACAAACGCAATTATGTGAAGCTCAATATTTAGCAAGGGCAATGGAATATATTGATAATTTTGAATTTAATTCGGCACAATTGAGGGAATTAATCTCATTTACTATCAGCCGAAATCACTAGGTAATTTGTACAAAAGAAGCTTTTATTTCACTGAGAGTAAAACGATACTGAAATTAAATAATCTATACTTTTGATACTTAAGTATTCTTAGACTGAGTAACTTGATGAGTAAAAATTCTAACCCAAATAATATCATTTTTTTTGACTTTGATGGAACAATAGTAGACACAATGAAACAATATTTCCACCTCTATAATGAGTTTGCAAATAAAAATAATAAGCCAATAATTGCTATAAACGACTATCAAAAATTGAGAAATAATTCATTCAACGAAGTAAGAAAAAAATTAGGCCTTAATTTATTAGAGACTTTTATTATCGCTAAAAAAATAAAAAAACAATTATTTAAAGATCCTTATTTGATAAAAATAGTGCCAGGGATTATCGATATAATTAATGAAATACATAAAAGAAATTTCTTAATATATATTGTTTCTTCAAATACTAAAAACAATATTCAAAAGATATTAATTGCTAATAAAATCAATCATATTGAAAAAATCATCTCGACTTATAGGGGTTTTAATAAAACATATTTTATAAAAAAATATTTAAAAAAAAATAAAGATTATCAGCGTGCTTTCCTTGTTTCGGATGAGTATAAAGACATTAGAGTAGCTAATAAACTTGATATTATTTCCATTGCTGTAACTTGGGGAGCTAATGATTTTATACAAAATCAAGAAGTAATACCAAATTTTACAATCAGTGAGCCTGGCCAAATACTAACAGCCATCAAACAACTAGAATAAATCAACTTTTTCCGCTTTAAATAAATATAATATGGTCTATATTTGATATATTGGAATTATTTTAGTGCACATTCTAAATAATGAACAACAGGGAGGTTCATTAATAAGAGTCTATTATGTCGAATGAAAATATAGGTATCACCGCTGTTGGTTTACACTTTCCCTCTTTGGCAATGGATGTTACAGAATTGGCTAAATTACGTAACACTGCTCCAGAAAAATTTACTCTTGGCTTAGGGTGTAGGGAGTTTTCATTATGTTCCCAATATGAAAATATTGCCGATTTAGCTGCAAATGCAGCTCAAAAGGCCTTGGCTTATTGGCCTAAATCGATCGATGATATTGGAATGGTAGTTGTAGGTACAGAGAGTGGTTTAGATATGAGCCGACCAGTCAGTGCTTGGGTTGCTGAAAAGTTAAACCTAAGCGGTATGATTCGCTCTTATGAGGTAAAGCATGCATGCTACGGTGGAACCTTGGCCATCAAGCAAGCGGTGGAATGGAAACTGTCAGGAGCAGGCGGTAATAAAGCCGCTTTAGTTATTGCTGCAGACATCTCTCTTTACGAACCACAAAGTGGTGCAGAACCAACTCAAGGAGCTGGCGCTGTAGCATTTATCATTGATAAAGATCCGCAAATTGCTGGAATCAACGCACTATCTTATCCATGGAGTAGGCCAGTTTTTGATTTCTGGAGACCTCTTAATAAAAAATTCCCTGAGGTGAACGGAGAATATAGTTTAGAGTGTTATAAAGAAGCTGTCTTAAATTGTTATAATCTTTTAATTAAGGATATTGGTATCAATGCATTAGAGCTTGAGTTTAGTGCCCATTGTTTTCATGTTCCTTTTCCTAAAATGGTTAGAAAAGCAGTTTTTCATTTTTTCCAACATCAAGGCTGGACTGATGAAAAAATTGAGGACTATCTTAAAGAAAAAATAGAACCTACGATGGTTTGGAACCAATTAACTGGTAATTGTTATACCGCCAGCCTTTGGATAGCGGTAGCCAAAGCGCTTGCTCATTTAAAACCTAAACAAAAACTATCTGCATTCTCCTATGGCTCAGGGTATGGCGCAGAGTTATTAACACTGACTGCAGGTCCTCAAGTTAGTTCCCCATACTGGGTTGCTGAAGTTGAGAAAATGCTCCTCGCAAGACAAAAAATTAATTCTCTTGAATATGAATTACTTAGGCAAAACTATTGATTAATAATATTGGATAAGGATACATATGGCTTTAGAAGATTTAGTAATTTTTCCTGCGCAGTTTTATAAATTAACAGATAGTGAACAACAAAATAGTTTAATCAATTTAGGTATTTGTACTGCAAATGATTTAAAATTATTGAGAAAAGAAACATCGTTAGATCATCATCTAGCCTCTCTATTAATTGAAAATACTATTGGTTGTTATCCTCTGCCACTAGGCTTAGCTTTCAATTTTATTATTGATAATCACCCATACATTATTCCCATGGTCATAGAAGAGAGCTCCGTTATTGCTACAGCAAGTAAGACTGCTAAATGGATTAATCAAAGTGGCTCAATAAGTACAGAGCAAATAGGTTGTTGTGGCATAGGCCAAATCCAAATTCCTAAAACGAATAACTTTGAGTTGTTATTTCAGATCATTGAAAAACATAAAAATAAATTAATTGATAATGTTAATACAGGTATTTTACGTTCTTTAGTTGCCAGAGGTGGAGGGCTCAAAGAAATTATCGTTCGCAAACTAGACAGGGGAGATGGGCAAAGCATGGCTGTTATTCATCTTCATATCGATTGTCAAGATGCAATGGGCGCTAATATTATTAATCAAACCTGTGAGTATTTAAAACCTGACATCGAACAATTAACAGGTGAAAAAATAGGATTATGTATTTTATCTAATTTAGCAGATACAAAAATTACTAGGGCCAAAGTTATTATTCATAACATAGATCAAGAATTAGGAGAAAAAATAGTAGAGGCATCTTTATTTGCTCAACTAGACCCCTACCGTGCGGTTACCAATAATAAAGGTGTGATGAATGGCATTGATCCTGTTTTAATTGCAACAGGTAATGATTGGCGCGCAGTTGAATCAAGTATGCATGCTTATGCAACGCGTAATGGATCTTATTCCTCAATTACTCATTGGCAAATGCACAATAATGATTTGCATGGAATTTTAGAAGCCCCGATTCAAGTTGGTATTGTAGGAGGAGTGACCAAATTACACCCTATTGCACGTATATGCTTAAAAATCATGAAAGTACACTCTGCTACGGAATTAGCAAGAGTTATTGCTGCAGTAGGAATTGTACAAAATTTAGGGGCTTTAAGAGCACTCGTTTCCGAAGGAATTATCAAAGGCCACATGCGTCTGCATATTAGTAACCTTGCTATTTCTGTAGGAGCAACTACAAAAGAACTTCCTTTCATCCGACAATTTTTGGAGCAACGTTTAACAGTGCAAAAGAGAATTACTGAGAGTGATGCCAGAGAGGCTATACGATGGGTACGCGAACAAAAAGTATAGGATTAAAATAAAGGAAAGCTATATTTTAAAAGCCACCTGTTTGAAGTATGGGCTAAATCGTGTCCTTATCAGTATTGGATACTATCTTGAGCCTCAAGAATGTTAGTAGGAAATTCATGAGCTACACTGAGACTATAAAACTCTTGGAGAGTTAATGTAATGAACTACCCTTCTCATTTAGCCATAATTATGGATGGAAATAGACGCTGGGCTAAAAAACGTTATTTACCAGCTATTACCGGTTATGTTATTGGCGCTAAAACAGCATGGAAAATACTTTGTAATTGTCTTGATTTGAATATTCAGTATCTTACTTTGTTTGCCTTCAGTACAGAAAACTGGAAAAGAACACAAAAAAAACAATCCTCACACCTTATTAAATTTATGATCTATTATTTAGCGCATCATGTTGATCGTTTTCATAGCCAGGGTATTAAGATACAACTAATTGGCTCCAAAGCCAACTTAGATGAAAAATTGCTTGCCTTATTGACTGAAGTTGAACAAAAAACGGCGAACAACACGCAATTAAATTTGTTGATTGCCTTAGATTATGGTGGAAAATGGGATATTGTTAATGCAGCTAAACAACTCGCCCAGCAAGTGGTTAATCATAAGATTAATATTGAAGATATTGATGAGTCTACCTTCGCCAAGTTTTTAACGACTCAGAAAGTACCAGACCCAGAACTTGTCATCAGAACTGGAGGAGAAATTAGGCTAAGTAATTTCTTATTATGGCAAATTGCATATTCAGAAATTTATTTTACTCCTGTTTTCTGGCCAGACTTTGATGAGCATGAATTAATGAAAGCCTTTGCTTCATTTAATGAGCGCCAGCAGAGCTTTGGAAAATAGTTAAGCATACTAGGGAAATTGTGCAAAGCCGGGGTACCTAGTGTAATTTAGCCTCGGCCAAATGATTAATTTCGTATGATTTTAAAAGAGCATAAAATTCTGCTTTATCAACATCACTATTAACCTTGGCCAAATTTAATAAAGACTCTATTGAGGGAGCTGGCTGTGCAGCCATCATATGCAAGGGATTCCAATGTTGGTCACTTTTTATGGTTAAAGCTTTTGCAATAGCCAGAGCAAGTGGTCCATACACGCTTCGGCTGTATCAAAAGATTTAGTTATCGTTTCAGGCGATTCATGTGAGTAATTAGAATCATAAACAAACCATTTTCCCTCAGTGAATTCCACATTTATTACATGATTTTCTGCGTGTGCGAGACAAATATTACCTGGCAGCTATGGTCATAATTTAATCTAATTATAGACCTTGATTTTTAAATTAAGCTTAATTACTCTAGTTTATTAAAAGCAGATGAGATTATTAAAAAGACTGATGCTCCAGTAAAGATTAGAAAGCGAACTTTTTAATGAATTCTATTAGACTATCAGTGGCTTTGTAAGCGTTTCTTCATATCATCAACTAAACCATCCTGATTAAGATCGATAGGTAAAATAGGCTTTCCTGCCGTAAATATAGAGTATTTAAGTCAAGCCAAAGCAAAAACTCTAAGGGCTAAAACTAGCGTTTGAATGATGAGATTTATCAGGTTCATTTTTATTTAATTTACTGTTTTCAAACGTATTAACTAAGGTTTGATAAGCGAGTTCACCAGTCCCTGCTTGTTTAGATAAGTGGGTCAGATGTGAAATTTTTTCTATATCCTTTTTGGTTAAAAAAACAGCACCATTTTGCGGTGTTTTCATCACACCTGCGCCGTGAGTATGGCTATAAATCCCATGTTCTTTAAATAATTTTTCGCAAAATAACTGCGCCTCTTGTTGCGAGTTGAATTTAACCGCAATAGCATGGCTATCATGACCAGAAATATTTGCTCGTGTATTATCTACAGCTTGTATGTTTACTGGGATATTAATATTGCCCATAACACCCTTAACTGAATATTGGCCAACGATATCAGCCGCATCTTGTTTATATCCGTTATTTTGGCTACGAAGATACCGATCGAGAATGGATTGATTATCAGACATGAATGGAATAGTCCCTTTTTTTAAAGCCTTTTCAATTTCATTTTTAGACAACATTTGATTAATGGCTGCCTCAGGTTTAAAAAGGATAAAATCTGGATTGGACTGAGCCGCTCTTGCATTAAGTTTATCCCATTTGTTAAACGTATTTGGAGCTTGAGGCGAATTGAATTTTGAAGGTATAACCCAGGTGTTTTTTTGAGGTTTTAAGACACCTACTAAAGCATCATGCGATAAATCTTGATTCTGTTTAATTTGATGATAAGCCTGAGAAGGATTAGGGATAGCAGGCTGTTCTCCTGCTTGGCGAAGCAGTTTATTCCCCTCCTCTAATATTATAATTCCAAGTAGATTTTCTCCTTTGCCATTAGGACCAGACGCCCAATTTACATCGAAACGACTAACTTCCACAGGCATAATTCCTTCTCTAGCACAAGCCATGGCGGTTGCGCGTAAATTGGGATGTTGCTCTAATTTAAGCTGAACAACCTTGCGCATAAAATTACTAGTCTCTCTGCCACCCTGGGGGTTATATTGAGCATGATAGTCAGCATCACATAACGCATCAAAACTTTTTTTATCAGTAAGAGATAAACCCTTTTGATTTAATTCAGGTATATATTTGTTGACTAAAGGATCATAATTTTCACGGGGTAAATATTCTTTGTTAGTTGCTGCGATTTCATAGAGCATTTTGGTGAGCGTTTGTTGGGCCGGATGCGTTGCTCCTAATTTTTCCTTCAAATGAAGTATCTTTTGAGCATGAAAAGCATGTTCCGAGGAAGGCCAATTGATTGTAGTAGATTTACCATCAATATTGATGGTTTGACGAATAGGATATTTACCCGGAGCTGTCGTATTCGCAAAAGCCCCATAGGGCTCTATTTCTGTGGTTTTAAAAGGGGCTATTTTTACATTATTTCGCAAAAGATATGGCTGCATCTAATACCTAATATTTACATAATTATAGTATTACTATAGCAATAATTTCTTAATCCATTTTAAAAAAGTATACATTTAGTAAAAAACTGGGCTCTTTTTGCAAAAAAATTTAACCTGCCGTTTATAGTACGAAAGGGAGTATACATCAGATGCTTTTAGCCAAACTAGTAACCATTCTTAATGGTTTTTATCATGAAAAATTTTTAAATAACATTAAGAATTGAATAAAAGCCTTACATTTCTCTTTTGTATCCTTCCTAACGCTAAAGCACTTAAACATAATACGGGTAAGGCTAAAAGTAATGGTTTTGCATCCCAATGCGCAGTTAAAACGCCAATAAAACCCGACAAGCTAAATTGGCAAGCACCCAGCAACGCTGTAGCCGTCCCCGCTTGCTGCTTAAAATCTTTTAAGGCTAATGCGGCTGCAGTTCCCATATTCAGACTAACACCGAAAGTTAAGCAAAACATAGGGACCATAAAACGGATGACACTGATTTGATAATAATTTAATGTAATCATTAAAAGGCACGATAAAATAATAAGCAATAAACCAGCACATACTATTTTTTCTAATGAATAAGAATAAGTTAGACGTGCGGTAATAAGATTTGTAAGAAATACCGTAATTGCATTTAACCCAAATAATAAGCCATATTGGGTTGGGCTAAGCTGCAAATAATTAATTAAAATGCCAGGCGATAAAGCGCAGAATAGATAAAGTGCTAATAAGCTAACCGATGCAACCAGCGCATATTGGCGAAAATAAACATTCTTTAAAATTTGTTTATTACTTTTAACAACTACATTTAATTGAGATAACTCATGCTTTGGGTAAATATAATTAGGAATCCTTTTTAATGCCATTAAAATCATTAAAAAACCTAATAGCATTAAAAAGTAAAAACTACTACGCCAATTGTGTGTTTTATCAATTAAAAGGCCACCAATAATTGGGGCAAAACTTGCAACCATCGCATTGATTCCACCTAAAACACTAAATAAACGTGCACAAACAGTGGTTGAAAAATTATCCCTTACAATAATAAAACATATTAAATAAGTGCCACAGGCCCCAGCGGCTTGAATCATACGGCCGAGGATGAGCATAGCTATCGATGAAGCTGATGCTGCAAGCAGTGAACCGATGAAATAGAGAACTGCTGCGTAAATAGTAATACGTCGACGCCCATACTGCTCTGCCAAAGGACCTAAAACTATCTGGCCTAATGCTACAGTCAGCATAAACACATAAAGACTTGCTTGCATTAATGAATCACGTGTATTAAAAAATTGACTCATGGCAGGAATTGCAGGAACGAAAACATCCATAGCAAAAGAAATACTTATAATCAATGGAAATAAGTACCAGATACATTGCTTTTCAGTCCACCGAATTGGATTCAATTAATAAGATCCTATAAATGAATAATAACAAGAAAAGAGAAGTAAAATATTACCATATTAGAATAAAAATAAACTATTAAATAACATTCTAAAAAGCTCGGTGCGGTAATGGTAATGGAGATAGAAATAAATCTGCGGAGGCTAGAGCTTCGGTAAACGTTACAATTGACTCTACAAATGCATTTATGAGATTGAAAGAGCATTCTTTTAAATCGTAAATGACCATGTCCTATCAACCCTTGCTCAAAGGATTTACCATAAAGCTGAAACTATCTGCCTCATTTTTGAATTTTTTAAAGTTTTTATGGTCATTGCATTGGACGCATGCTTTATATTTTGTGCACAATAAATGCACAGGTCATAGAGTTCACCTATAATTATGTTATAAAATAATTCTAATTGATTAACCAGTGTTCTGTTGCAAGGATTATGAAAGTCGAATAAAGACAGGCTTTATCATTAATAGAATGGGGTTAACTAAGCGCTTAAGCGATAACTTGCCGTATTTTCTAAAAGTTGCCTTTTTGCAACGCTGCTAAATTAATTCAGGTTACCTTAGTACAGAGTTCAAACGAGTCTTCAATTGGGTTAAAATTTATAAAAATGAGCAATTCTTAATATTCTCTTAATTTTATTGTTGTATATTTTTTATATAAATGATAGGTAGAGAGCACTGTGGAAGCACGTATTGAACAACCTGTAAAAGATGAGCAATTAAAACCTAACTATTTTTATAAAGCTCTTAATAGATTATCTCATGATAGATATTCTTTTCTGATATTTGATACAAGTGAACGCTTAATTAGTTTTGGTGGCAGTCAACAAAAGGAGCAATTACTTTTACCTCATAATAGAACAGAGACATCAGATTTTACTCATGCGTTCCTAATATTGCACGGTAAAAAAATTAATACTGACGAAGAGGTACAAGTGGTTATCACCTGGCCACTTAATATGAGTGGTGCAAGTGCGCATAATCAGACATTTGGTTGGCTTAGGAATAAACAGGGTAATAATATTTTAGAACAGATACAAAAAGATGCCTCTATTTTAATAACTTATGAAAACGATAAAAAAACGGGCAAAGAAACTTATTATGCTAGCGGTGAATGCAAATCGGCCTTAATGGTTAATCAAATAATTGAAGAAAGTGTTAATGGCAAGTTACCTGAAGGCGCTTTTTGTTTTAATACTAAAGGCTCTAAAATGGAAGATTTTAAAAAAGAAGATGGACTGGCGTTCGTTTGTTTTATTCCAGAGCACCTTATACGCCTCGATACGACAAACTACGATCAACATTTAAAACTTCAAAGGCGTTATTCAGCCTCTGAATTAGAAAAGGTAAGGGAAACCCCACTTATTCGAAAAACATACTCCATTGACCAAGTTGGTCTTTTCTCTATTAAAAGAGCTAAAGAGCCTGTTGAGGATAATAAGGAAAAAAAACTTAGTGATGTTACTCCTTACAACTAAATAGCATAATGACTTATTTTACTGTGTACCAAGAGAGGTCTTAAGAAACGACCTTTTTATAAATTGAAAAATTTAACGGTACAATCTAAGCAACATATAGAAACGTGACTCTACCTAAATTTAAATTCGACCAAAGCCATTACTAAGAAAAAGATTTTTAAGGCCGCTTTAAACCCCAACTATGTAGAAAGAACCTTGGAGAGTGCATATGGGTTTGCTCTGCTTAAGCTCCCTATGATTAAAACCAGTTAATATTTCCTTAAGAAAAAAATGATACATTATCGAACTATTTTTACTCAAATCGTGCACTTTATGATAAAATATTTGATGGAAAAATTAAGTAAAACGGAATCCGTGCAAAAAGCCCGGCATGAAGTATTAAGTATTAATTACATGTATGATAATAAAAACAAAGCTGAATTTGCACTAGGCCTCTATAATCTAATGTGGGGAAATTCTATATTGCACATGCTCCCACAGTATAAATACATAGCCAGACCTGTATATAACTTTTTTGGTGGCAAAAATAACCCTCTTGTTGCTGTTCCTGCCTCATTTGTAGTAACTGATTTAATCATGCACCAATTAATTCCTATTCTTATTGATTGTTTTATAAAAAGTGATTTTTCTTTTGACCTTATATCAAAACTAAATTTACCTTTGACTATAGCTTGGTTTGCATTAAGTTTACCTGTTGCTTATTATAAACATCTTCAAACAGTAGTAATCGATGATAAATTTGTAACGTTTCAAGAATTAAGCCTTGAAGACAAAAGAAAGTATCTTTTAGACACTCACTTAACAGCTATGCGTGATGAATTATTAAAACAATTCGCGCAATACGGTTTTGAGGAATACCCTAACGAACTAGCCCTGGGCTCTAAGAAATTTGCCTAGGATTAGATTAATTAGTTACCATGCTGAGATTAATGCAGATTAAAAAGGTAAATTCATATCTGCTTGCGCACTATTATTTACCTAATTTAGCATATTATCTTTATAGTATATATCCTTAATTACCTTTTAATATTTAAGCCACATTCTCGACGCTAACTGACAAATCAAAACCCTCGCGGCTCAATAAATCCTACAAAAAAAGCTAAAAAACGTTTTTAGAATACCCTAGCTTATTAACAAACGTAACCTGTAACATTTCCTCGCCTTGGCGAATATCCCCGCCCTATCAATTAGGTCAAACTCGTGCTCATTTAATATTCCCTTAAGTTTTACACATTATCCTTGGCTAAAACTCGTAATAAAATTAATTATGCAATCAAAATTTATCCCTCAGTGGAGCATATTTTCTCCCAAACAATCATTAGGATCACACACACAGAATTTATTTTTCAAGCGGTTTCATTCTACGCAGCTATCGCGTGCATGGGATAATACAAAATCGCCCTATCAAGTTGATGATATCTTACAAGGCAAAGTAAAACTTACGCAGGGAACACATTTTAGTATTATTAATCCTGCTTATATAAATCGTTCTCTTGATGAAATTAAGAAATTATATGCGGCTATGGGTACCAGTAATCATCACAATTACCCTTATCGCCGTCCCCGAGATTTAGTTGTATTTAATCCTAGTCGAACTGCTTGGCAACAGACGGGCCTAGTTGTTGCAACAGAGATTAAGGTTGAAGATGATGCACATTATGTAGATATCTGTAATAAGCTTAAAAAGGACGTTGAATACCGTATTTCTGCAGAAAATCGATCTTATCAAATTAAAGAAAAAGAAATTGAGGCTTCTGTTTATGACGCGATACGAAATTGTAAACTTCATAGCATTGCTTTAAATAAAACTAGCGAACATTATTTACACTTATTTCAAGCCATTCATTCACGTCAGCCTACCTGGCCATTGAAAGAAATTGAGGCGGCGGCTGCTAAGATAACTATTGATGACCTGCTTCGAGAGTCTATTCGTTCTCAAGCTTATGATCATGTTATTGATATAGTTAGTGAACAAATTGAACACCAACGGTTAGCGCCACTTGAAATTATACCAGAACAAGATCGTCAGCAAATTATGTTATTACTTCCGCAGTTTAGTGCTAATCAGCGCTTGATGCAGGTTATGGCTGGTGGCCCTGCAAGCGGAAAATCAGTAACAACAAAGCAATTTATGGCCCATATTAAACAAGAATATGGTCTCTCTTTATCTGATTTTTCATTTATTTCAACCGATCGTTTTAGATTATTACTTTTAAATGATGAGTCTTTGGGTAAGGACATTGTATTACGTGGCTTACATACTCAAGATGAAGCACGGTTGATGACGGAACAAGCTATTCAAATTATAGGAAAAAAAGTTGGGTTAATTAAGTATGCGCCTAACGTGTTTATGGAAACAGTCAATCCTGTTGAGGAAGAAATTTTAATAGGAACGAGTTTAGGAAGTAAACTACGTATTTCTGTTACCGCCTATCCACCTGAAAAAGCTGTAGAAGGAAATTATAAACGTTACCAAGAACGGCATGAAAGACTGCCGCCTGTAGCTGCTGTCTTAGGGGGACAAAAATTAGTGAGTTCCGAGGCCCCTAAAATGTTAAGTAAGTATCAAGGTAAAGACATTGTTATGACTTTATATAATACTTATGCGCTTATTCACGACCAAAACGAAAAAAACGCATTTATTGGTGCATTTCATTGTCGAGAAGATTTAATTATTCTTCGCGATATTAATGAAGTACTTAATTTTGTAAAAAAGTCACACCTAAATCCTTATGCTGAAGGACCAGAATCTATGTATTTAAATTCTGAAAAATTAAACAATAGCGCTTTAATTGCAGAGTTTTTTGCACAATACAAAGATAAAGAAATAATTTTTGTAGACCCAAAAGCCAATGATGTAGATTATGATAACCTTACTAAAAATACCTATGCCACTTTTTCCCCTGACTCTGGCCTAATAATCAAAAATGAAGCTATCTTTAAACGGGAAAATCAAAATCCTATAATTAAGGAGTTTTTTGCTTTTGCAGATAATGAGGTTAAATTAAACATAGGGCATAATAAAAATTTTTAACACATTTAAAAATGTTCTTTTCTCAAAAATCGCGATAAGATGAAAAATATGTAATATTGCTCTGAGGTAATTTATATGTTGTCTTTAGTATCGAGAAATTTAAGGTTTTTTAAGCCACATGTGGGTACTTCGATGAAATTTTTGAAAATAAAGCCAGAAAAGAGTGCTACTTTATTTAATTACAAAGATACTTTAAAAGTACTACCGCCTGAAAAAGTAAATAAGCTTTTATCCGAAAAAGAGCAGGCATTGGCAGAGTCATTGGAGCAGAACTTCAAATACAAATGAGGCAATGTTGCAATAAGTGATATTGCTTTATAAGTTCACGGGCCCTATCAATATTAATAGACTAAATTGCAATCAGGATGCGCCCTGCAAGGCTTAACGCTTGAGCGCAGAAGGTGTTTCGTATAAGAAAAGTGGGATTATGCTCGCGGAGCTAACGTTTAAGTCACCTGCACAAATGAATTTATTTAATCAGCCTACGTGGCTAAATCTGAAAAGCTAATGACACTTATGGAGTCTATCAATAAACGGTATGGCACACGTTCAATTCGGCTTGCTACCGAAGGCCTTCAAAAGCAATGGACGATGAAGCGTGAAATGAAAAGCCCGTATTATACCATATGTTGGGCTGAGTTACCTGCCGCTAAAACACAATAGGATAAGCCTAATATCATTTAGCACAGCAATTTTATACTCTCATCTTTAATCTGGGCTCAATAAGAGGCTCGGCCGAGATTCTGATGAAAAGGAACGTTTCGTGCTCATTCTTAATTCAATTAGAATTCTTCCTTTATTATCTCCTAAATAAATTAAGTACTAAATCTGTTAGCTTGTTCTTCTGTATTATGAGATTTCTCTAATTCTTTATCAGATTGAGTACTAAAAAAACGGGCATATATTGATTTATTTGGGATATAGCCAATCATATTTCTGTTAACTTCCTTATTAACAATACTAATAGCTATACCAGTTTTTATATTTAATGAAGCTGATATGACAGAACAAATCTTCAAAGGCAATAATTTATTAAATAGGTGAAATAATGCATGAGACGTAAAATCGTGATCTCGTGTTCTAATGAGATTGGCAGCAGCGATATACCCCCTACTTACAGCATATCCAAGAGGTGTTGTATAGTCATAGCATTTTATGTGTGTCATTGCGCCATTTTCTAGCAAACATTTAACTACTGCCACTGCTTCATAAGAAGCTTTATTATTCCATGATCGTTTATTAGAGATAGCCCAATGAAGAGCTAATTTATTCATATTGTGATCTGATATATTTAAATTCGCTCCCAAGTCAATTAATTTTTGAACTACAGCCACTGATTTTCCATTCTCACAAGCTACCCCAAGCACTGTATTCCCATTACTGTCATACGCATTAGCTGCTATTTTAAGAAGTTTTGTGTCAAAGAGTTCAAATTGTAATGATGTAAATCTTTGTATCCATCTTGAATCTCCGCAATGTGGAAAGAATGATAGGATATGACTCAAAACATCTTGTTCCTCTTCTTGTAAGATATGATCAACTTCAACATAATGAGAATCGTTGTTAAGTATGTATTTATAAATCATTTTTCCTCTCAAAAAACACAGTGTCCTGACAAATAAATTTTCCAATATTTTATCAGAAAGTCAGCTAATGTAATTATGTATTCCTAGAGTCAAGTACACATCTTACAGAAGTTCTTCCAATTCCAAATTGCGTAGCAATCACGGATTTACTTATACCTAATGAAAATAGCTCTTTCGCGTAAAGTCTCTCGCTCAAACTCAGCAAAAAAGCCATCACCCTACTTGTGGCAATAGTTAGAGCCAGTGCTTCAGTCAATTAGGTAAAACCAACTTTTAAGCCATTTAATTCATTTCAAAAGAACTAATAAAGATAATGGAGTAAGCCTATAATAATTTGGCACATTAGTTTTTGACTAGTTATCTATAATCCACCCTCAGCATTTAAGTAATTTCTCTAAAAAGAACACAATTACATAATCCCATAGTAGGATTTAGGTATAATATAATTAGGATGGTTTTCTCTTATTTTATCAGGCGCGCTCTCTTTTACCGAGCCATCTTTATTTAACCATCCTAACTTAACACAAACCTTTCTACTCCTATTATCTTTTGCAGCTGCATGGGCTAAAATGTCAGATAAACTTTCACTACCTTTAATAGTTGTCTTTCTAAAAAATTGAAAATATTCTTTACACATCCTTTTAGTATGCGCTTGGTGAAAAGCCTTTTCATAACCATCCTTTTTTTGAGCTGCGATAGACACACTAAACTGCCGTGCCTGCTTAATGGCCTGGTCAATAAGCTGTTGGATTAGCCCACCTATACGTTCTTTATAACGTTTAAACGCCTCTGTTGTTCGGGGTAAGGGTTCACGCCTAATGACAATGCATGCTCGCTGGTAATAAGGATTATCATTGCTTGCTAGTCTATTGAGATGTAAGAAAATATCGCTAGGCAGCTTAGTACACCGTTTTACTTGAGTTTCTTCTACATCTTGCTCATTTTTAACACTAATGCTCACCATAGAAACGCAACGAGATGTATAATTAAAGAAACTATAGAGCCGATTGGTTTGGGGCGTATGGAGGAGTCTCGTCAGTTGCTGTTCCTGAAAGCGAATAATCTCATTGAGCCAACTTTGAGTGATAACTTTGCTTCTTAACGCTTTAGGTAATAAGGCAGTCACTCGGGCTACCTCAGCCTTATCATCACTAGCAATTATAATATATAAATTGTCACAGGCAGCAAAGGCATATTTACTAATTGAGGTGATACTAGTAGGAAGCGTTAGCGTTTTTAAGCCTCTACATCCAGTGAATGTTAAATAGCCGATAGTCGTAACTCCATCAGGAATGTCTATCGCTTGTAAGTTAGTACAACCAAAAAATGCCGTTTCCCCAATAGCTTTGATGCTAGCCGGAAGCGTTAGCGCTTGTAAGCTCTTAAGTTCAAAAAATGCACCAAAACCAATGGTATTAACCCCAGCAGGAATTTGATAAGTACCGCCGACAATATGGCGCTCCTTAACTTTAAGAAGGGTTTTACCATCAATACTTAATTGCATGAAAGCTCCTATTACAATGAGGATTTAATACTTTTTTTTATAAAATTGTGTATTTAGCTCTTGTATAAAAACTAGTTTAAAGGGTATTTAAATTTTAGTTAGATTTAAAATGGCTTGAAAAAAACCTAAGATTTAGTCAAAAAAGCAATTAAAATAACAAATAGATTATAAAAAAGCGCATAGCCTATTAGCAACATCAGATTCTCACCTTACGAGCAAACGCTATTTGTTTAGCCTGAATCGCTGCGTTAACCTCTTTGTTAACTAAAGGACAGAAAATAGTATGTCTTGCTACATACTCCATTAATAATTCGCCCTTATTACTCACTCGATAAGTTGCGCATTCTTCATTTTCATTAATACACTGTGTTAAAAAAGTTATTGATTGCGCATTTCTGAGTAGAATTGGCGGTAATTTACGCGGATCTAAATCATAGTAATTTTCTTTTTCATTAAAAATACGATGTAAGGCAATTCTTTCATGTAAGTCATTAATTTTTTTCATTTGTAATATTAAATCTGCTATAAATATGCTACAACTTTCTCCATCTTTTTGCATTGCAGATGGCTTGTATTTTGGTGAAAAATCATCACAAATAGTCAGTTCTGCATTTTCAAGAGATTGAGCTATTTCAATAGCTATTTCAATATTACTGGGATCTCCCGCCGAATCTAAATATAGGATACCTATTTTATCTGTAGTTACAGAAACATCCATGCTAGACCAGTGCTGATATTCTTCCCCAGTTTCAAAATCTATATCAGTTCGCTTATAGGCTATTTGTATTCGACAAGGCATTTGTTCTTTACTGTTTTTTAATAATGTCACTATTTGCTTAACTAACTGCTCAAAATCCCCTGTTATTACATGGCAATCATTGTTCTTTTTCAAAAAAAATAATTTGATTTCCTGTGCTGATAAAGCATAAGCATTATTTAAACTTTTTGAGGATTCTCTGTTTGAGTCTTCTTGGCTTTTTTCTTTTAACATAGTTAAGATAAAAGCAGAAATAAAAGTATAGTCAGACGAGCGCGATATATTAGCGCATACATATTCATTCGATGAAAACATACAGATCACCTTGTTTTAATTATATAACTACCATATTTGTATTGCTCATTATATAGTCATATTATTATAAAATACTAAAGATTAGTATCGAATTGTCTTAGTTGCTCTGTTACCGAAAGGAATAAGGATGAGTTTATATTTAAAACGCTATCATTGCAGTAACAGAGCTTTAAAGAAACAGTGCCTGTTACGACTAGCGAGGTCCCAAAATTGAAGAAACGCTATTTTTTTACTTCAATTCCAGGGCTTCTCGATTCAATAAATCCTATAGACAAAGCCGAACAAACTGATTTTTAGAAAAAATTAGTTTATTAATAACTTAGTTGCCATTCTTGGGCTAATGAAGCGCCTACGATAATCATTGGACTTGTGATATTAACATAATTAATATGAATTAGAATTTAGTAGTATAGTTAAGCAATTAAACTATTGAAACACTTTCTGCCCGCAGTAAATTAAGCGCAATTACAATACGAATGTGAGCGTTATTTATCTCACCTCCAATAAGCCAAAAGACATTCAAAAAGAACTAATAAAGATAATGGAAAAGGCCTACAATAATCAAAATATTATATCGCCTGATACCCAAGAATCACCATCTAGAAGATTTCCAACACAAACCTAGCTGGCTTTATTGCAAATAATATTAAACATAAAGATTCACCTGCTTCATAAAATAGGTTGACTAATAAATACCTTAATAATTTAGCACATTAACTTTGATGCTAATAATTCATACTCCACCTTCAACATTTAAGCCTCATTCTCTATCCTAACTGACAAATCTAAGCCTTCTTGCTTCACTAAATCTTACCAACAAATTTGTGTATTCTTAATAAATTGATACGACAATCGTTGTTAGAATGTCTAAAAACGAAACTATTACACTAGATCAACTAACACAGTTAAATTGAAGGTCCTGTATAATTTGAATATATCTCTGATTTTTCAGGATCGGCACTCAAGGGCTCAATTTGGCTCAAAAACTCTTTAGTTAATTTTATTGGAGCAATATCTTGACCGGCCTCTTCATAATGCTTGGAAATAATTTTTAATCCTTCTAAGCTTACAGCAGCAGGAGTAAGAGTTTCTTTCCCGTGATTATCCACCTCTTGTTGTATTAATAAATACCCTTGCTCGGAATAAAGTTTAGGAAACTTTGTTAAATTAGAATAAAATGCACTGATATTATATCCTTTAACTGGTAAACATAAAAAATCATATAAATCCATTTTTATTTCCGAAGGTATATCTTCAGATTGATTTAATTCCTTAAGAACCAACGCTGAAAACTCCTCAAAAAAACTCTTATCCAAATCTGATAGTTTTTTGATAGGATTATCTTGATAACCTTTCCTTGCTATATAATCAACTTCATAATATGACAGTAAACTGTCTGGAACCCCTTGTGGGAATACTCTGTCTATAATAGCTATTTTCACTGCGTAAGCTACAAAATTCGAACAAGAAATACCTTTGTTTTTACTTAAAGAGCGTTTTTCAGGTTGTTGTTCATCGTGGCTACGCATATGGGCACGAAAAGCTCTAAATAACTCATGTAAACGAACTCGCTCAGAAGTATCTTGGTTACGCTCAAAAAAATTTGCAAAAGGCGTAGGTAAAGTGATTACACCATCTTTTTTAGGAAGCTTACTCAATGCTTCTTGACTTAATTTTGGATTAAGGCGCTCTACAACATCAGCTAAGGCTGAGGCTAGCTTTTCATCTTTAAAGCGTAACACATAACAATCCCCGAGTTCACTGTCTTTAATTACTTTAGAAAATAAATGGCCACGAACCCCGCTCTGATGTTCACCTAAAGCAGCATGATAAATAACATGTCCTTTATCTCCTCGTCTGTAAATCATACCATGATCAGCTGTTTGAATAAGATGGGCTATTGCTTGATTTTGATTCATAGTGGACGCAATAGGTGAATCCATGGCTATTAAAATATCCCCATTTTCAATATATGAAATCATAAAATACTCCTACTTAGGTATACTCTTTTTAATGAGTAAATCTTAAAGAATTTTCACTACTGGCTAGTTCATTCTCTACTGGATTATTTATCTCATTTTCTATATCCAAATTATCTAAGTTAAAATCATTAGGACAAACAGAGTCGGTAGGCATCTCAGACATACTAAGTAGATTGCGGCTAGATTCTTCTTGTTTTTTACTCTGCTCTGGTTGCGGCGTGCTTCTCACATCTAGAGTAGCCAATAAATCCATTAAATCCTTAATAAACCTTATTAAAAACTCTGCATACTCTTGCTGATTTCTTCTCATTTCTTCATCTTTTTCTTCTTTACTAGACATAACCACCTCCAAAATAATTTATTTATTTGCACATCACTTAAAATCAAAACAAATTACATACAAGTAAATCATATTACTAACTCATTAATTAACTATTAAATTTAAGCCGAATTTTTTTATCAAATCATGAATTATATCCACGCCTAGTTAACTGGATTTTTTAGATAGACTTTTTAAGGTTAAAAATTATAAATTTTGGCAAAAAAAAATTACATATAAAAATGATATATTTTATTCTTGTTTTTAAATGATTTTTTTCGTGCTTTTTGCTAGCTATTGACTTAGCAGATTAACAATCAATTGTGATTAAAGGATCGCTATCCTAAGGTCATCAGGGAAAAACTATCTAAATTTAGGAATTATGATTAACGGCAAAGAATTACCTCATTTTTTAAAAAGCCTTGAGTCTTTACGAAATAAAAAAACTGAATTCTTAAATGCTGAGCAAAATTCCCCCATTAATTTCGTACTTTGTACGCATGTGCTGCCTGATGGTATTGTGGATTTGGTGCATTTAAAAGATTTTGCTGATTACCTGGAAGCTATTCCTAATACTAATATTACTCGAGTTGCCTTTGTTCTTGATTCCAATATGAATAAAGCGGCATCTATTCTGGAAATTACTCTTATCATATTTTATGATAAATTTCTTTGCTCAGTTAACTTTTTCAGGCTATTGCTTTTATTAAATATGGTTCTAGTGCAAAAAATATAAGTTATTCAAAAAATTAAATTTGCTATAGTTCTTAAGCATAAATGTCAAACAATTGCTTAATAAATTCCTTTTCAGATTGACTGCTAATCATCCATCTATTAAATTGACTTTCTTAAACTTTACAACCTTTAGAGAGTGTCTTCAAACTCTAATACAAACCTTAATCGGTAATAAACAGTTCTGGATAGAAAATCGCTTAACTAAACCTAAACTGACAGACAATTCTGTAAGATTTGAAATCGCCAGACTACTACACATCAGGAGGATAATTTATGAGGCAAATAGGACTATTGATCTTATCATTTACGTTGGGAATCTTTATTACTGCTAGCGCTCATGCGGCACAGTATAGCAGGGAAATGACTGCTGGTAGTTTCTACAAATATTATTCAGCAGTATCACCCGAACCACTGGATCCAACGTTCTTTGCCAACTCATCTTTTCAGAACCTTTTTCCTGGTGCCTCAGTGTTACATTTTGAGTCTAGAAATTTTCTCGAAGAATCTTTGCTAACTACTTATGCTCAAGGAGATGCTTTGATTTCTGCCATTCGAAGCGAACCAGGACTGGCGGAACTGGTGGTGAATTTTCCACAGCTTAGTGAATTAGAGCGCATTCAAGTGATGAATCGCATCTTTACTTTACAAGTAATGGCCTCGGGAATGCCCGCTCCAGAGCTGCTCTTAGATAACTCCGCCCGGAAGTCGACATTCTTTCAGTTCGATCCGACCCAACCAGGAACTGGCAAAGTCATATTAAATCCTGTGAAACTATTTGCGGATGCAAATCCTCATGCTGCGCTTCTCTTTTTGATTCATGAAACACGCCACTCTTATCAGTTTCAGATAGGCTTTAGCGGTATAGGTTCTGTCGATGCAACAGCATATCAATCAGGATTCCTTGCTCAAAAACAGGTTTTTGATCAAGAACTTAAAATCTCTTTCTGTGATTTTTTAACATTAAATCATGAGTATGAAGCCTTTCTCTTTGGTAACTATGTGATGGAAGTTTTAACCAGCGGTGTCGTCAAAACTGCAGACATGGGTACTCTCGCAAGTCAGTATCTCACTGGCTTAGGCCTGAGACTGGATCTACCAAAACTAGCCCGAGAGACCGATTCTCAAGACCTTCTTGACGCATTCAATGAATTGGAAAAAACACAGTACGAAGAAAGGTCTAGAGGGTAAGGCTCTGGTTAGATTTTTACCTGAATGGTGATTCAAGGGCTCTGTTGCAAAAAATTGAATTTTATAAAATCAAAAATATTTTTCATTTACTTAAAGATAAATAAATCTAAGTTTCTTGTTTTACCAATTAGGCAAATAAAAAATATTAAATTTTAGTTCAAAATCTACCTTTAAAAGGTGTGAAATTCTTTGCAACAGTTCCTATAAAAACCCTCAAAACAAATTATAATTTATAACATTAAAACAGCTTAGATAATACCAATTCGATAAAGGCTTGAAATCATGCGTATGTTCAAAAAAGAACAATTTAATAAACGGATGGTTGGAAAGCAAAATGAAATCTCATTTATCAACCAGTTATTTCATATTTACTTAAGATGCCCTGAGTCTATATGTATGCAACTCCTGTAGTAGTTTTTGCAACACTGCCTTTTTATAGTCATTTAACGGCTTATTTGGACTATTTAAACTACTATATCTAGATGAAGTTTTAAAGCTGCCACTATATTGTTCATTATTTTTTCATTAATCATTCCTGGCGGCTTGATGTTAGAAATTCTTAATTTGGAGATAGTTCTAATTTGATGGCATTGCGCTTTAGAATCTTTTGCTAAGCCCGTTAAGCTTTTTTCAAGTAATACTTCGAAAGGGTAAACTTTTGTTATATTTGACGTAATTGAAATAATAGTGATTGCCTTCGCAGCATTATTATTTGCATTATTACTAATAATTAAAACCGGCCTTTTTTTGAGCCTCAGCACCAATGGTTGGAGCTAGATCTGCATAATATATTTCATCACGTTTCATTTTCTTCTAAACCATCTAATGCAGTATGTTCGAAATCTTCCTGAATTTCTTGGCTGGCTTCTTTATAATAAGACTCAAGCTCTTTTTGCTGTAACAAATATAGCGCTTCTTTGATTACATCTGATCTTGTTTTAAATTCATGTGCTATTTGATAATACTCAATAAATTCACATTGAAATTTAGGTAGTGAAATTGATAATTTTTGAGAACTCATATTTATTCCCCAATAAATCATACTATCGATGCTGCTATAGGTAGGATAAATAGTCAAAGCATGCTGCTTTAGAAAACGACCCTTGCTGAGACCAGAGCAATCTAGAGATTTGGTATAGCATCAGAAGGGTGTCTTGACTATCTTTCAGAACTTATAAAAACAATCTTTTTAAGTTTATTTAAGACAATAGCAAGGCCCAATGGAAATTAATATTCAAAAGAAATATGTAATTTACATGAAATCATTTAAGCAGCAGAAATTTCAACATGCATAGGTATATTATATTGATTTAATGAGTCTTGTAAGGCAAGCCGAACAAATTGCTTATCAGAATAGCCAAGCTTATCTGCAAACAATTTCGCTTTCTTAGCACTCACTATTTTCCGATCATGTTCTAAATCACAAAGGTATTGAACAGAAATTCCCAATCTTTTAGCAAAATGAGTTTGGCTCTCTTCTTCACCTAATCGAATAGCTCGAAGGGTTTTACCCAAACTTAAAGGGCCTACTTGTTTTTCTAAATACTCCCGTGCATTAATAGTCATGTTTATTTACCTCTTCGATTGTAATAAGCTCCATACAGCCATTTGATGTCATTGTATAGATAGCCCGATAACCTTTAGAAAGACGTATAGAGCGTTGGCCTACTCGGTTACCTTTTAAGGGCTCATCATGATAACCTGAAATTTTTCGAACTTGATAAACACCCAATTGTTCTACCGAATCGATCCAAACTAACAGTTTAGTTTTTATATGTTCTGGTATTTTTTCTAAATCTTTTTGAGCTCGTTTAGAAAGCTCTACAATACTTAACGCTTTCAACGCAACTAGTCTTATATTTGTATAAATAATTTCATTTTACACAAAATAAGTGTAAAAATCCAGTAAATATAACTTGAGACATTTAATATATAGGTCTAAAAAATAAACATTTTTTGAAACCTTACTAAGCTAGCAGAGATCAACTATTTAAATAGTAATTTAATTAAAAAATAGTATTCAATTTATCAATATTATACAGCGTCTTAATTATTGCTTGTCTCCAAATCCCTAATTAAATAAACTCACACAGTCATTTCATAAGCTAAATTTATAAAGCTAAAAATAGCCATATGATATGAGGCTTGTTTGAACAGAAAGCTCATTGAAAATCTAGCAATGGAGAAAAGCCAATGTTTAGTTATCCAAAGGTATTGATAAAAAATATTCATATGGATTCTAACACAGAGCGTACTCATCCTATCTTAAATATCAGACATGAACATCATATTATAAGTAGCCAAAATTTAGTCAAATCCTATAAAAATATTAATCTCTCACAACACTATAATGCAGATTATTTTGGGAAATTCATCTATGAAGAATAAAGTGCACCCCTTTGCAAACCTTTTTCAGCAATTACCAAAGTCTAATTCAACTTTTCCATTAGAAAAATTACATCAAATTGGCAAGGTTGATGTCTTTAATATTGAAGCCGGAAAACCTGCCAAAGCAATTAATAAATCAGCATTATGGTTTAACCTTGCTTTTATTATGGATAGATCTTTAATTGACGGCAACACGCTTGCTGAGCTTAATAAGAATAGTGAAATAGCTGGGTATTCGCTAAAGGAAATGGCTATTAACACCTATAATGAAATGGATGTTAATTTAGCTACCTTACTGACAGTTAAATACTGTGTAGAGCAAGGTCATAAAATTACTGGTAAACCCTTTGAGCAACCATTAAATTTTGTTATTCACGTACATCGTTCTTCTAGTGCTATTACTATAAACAAACTTATTGCACGCTTACTGACAGAATGTGTTCCTGAGCAATATGAGTTTTTTTATAAAGAAACACAAGATAAGATAGGAAAAATAGTCAGAGAAATTGATTGCATAAAAGCCCCTAGGCTTAATGTCGTCATCCACTTCCGCCGAGGCTATGCTGAAGAGCTTATCGACCCTATCTATAAACAAGCAGATATTTTATTTTCATATAGTATGGTAGGCGGTTTATCTCCTAAACTTAAATCTGGCAGCATAACATTGCCACACAAATTTGTTCCTTTCGATGATAAAAAATATCTACTTTATCCAGACCTTTCCTATACTGCAACAAATCATATGTTTAATCATTTAGATGCTATACTGGCACAGCCGCAAGAAACTTATTTTGAAACTCTTAAAAATAAATTTGCCTCTGAAAATAAAAGTAAACTTGATAAACCCCGTATGTTAACACAAGCTGATTTTCACCCTGTTACAGTATTACAGGTGAATGATCTATTTCATCCCCTAAAGGCTAAAGACAGTGAACAAAGTATTTATGTTACGGTAGTAACTAAAAATAAAAAAATACAAGATAATTATATAATGCATCAAAATATAAACTTTCGATTAAAAAATAATATTTGCGCTGGAACCTTAGGCATTTCTAATGTGGAAGACATAGTTGAAGCCATTAGAGCTGGCTATAGACGCTTTGATCTTGCTACCGCTTATAAAACGAATAAATTGCTAGGCGATGCGATTGTTCAAGAACATGTAAAGCGGGAGGAATTTGATATCTGTACAAAAATTAATGATGTTGATTTAATTAATCATAAATTTTCTGTTCATTCAATTCTTAAAGAAATTTTGTGTGACTTAAATACAAACTATATTGATACTTTAATGTTACATAGTCCTGCTTTATTACTGCATGATAAAGCAACCGAAATTTTTGATGAATTAATTAAACTAAAAAAATCAGGCCTAATTAAACATATTGGTGTAAGCAACTTCACTACGAACGATTTAAAACGATTAGACAACAAATATCTTAAACATATTACTTATAATTCTATTGAAATCAGTCCTTATTGTCAGCAAAAAGATACTGTCACCTTTTGTCAAAAAAATAATATAACAATCATGCCATACCGGCCATTTGGCAAAGGCAAAGCGGATGACTTACTACAGAACCTCACATTAAAAGAAATTGCAAAAAAATACAATGTGACAATTTTTCAAGTTATTTTAGCTTGGACTATGCAGCAAAACATGATTGTCATTGTTAAAACTTCCAAAGAGCATTTAACTGAAAATTTAAAAGCATGTGATCTTGTTCTCAATGAAGAAGATATGGAAGCAATTTCAAAATTAGATAGAAATCTCCATACTTGTGACTGGGAAGCATTTGTAAAAATTCCCAACTATAAAGAGTATAAAAACATTTTCTTAAGCAAGCCCGAAATATCAGTTAGGGGTTTGGGTATATATAGTAAACCTAAAATTCAAGCCAATAATTCTCAAACAGTTTTACAAACTAATACTTCCAAGCTCTAATATAAAGAAATTACTTATGTAGTTATAGATAGTCTCAAGAAACGACCTTATTTAAGATTGAGCGTCTAATTTGCAAAGTTAGGCTTAAGAAATTAGGTGCCAATTCAATAAGTGCTTAACTTAAGGATTAGACTGTAAGTTAGTAGAAGGTAATTGTTCGATTAACAACATCTTATAATTGGTTACAAAGGTTTGCAGAAACAGGTCACTTTCTGATGCCAATTGTAAAAGCTGTAACCTGTCCTTTTTCCTAGCTTGGCTGATTAACCCATTAATCAATTGATAAAATAACTTAGGATAAGTATTCACTAAAGACACTCCCTCTTCCCTGATAAATTTATGTTGCTCAGCATAAGTGAGCTTAGGAACTAGGGTAATTAAACACAGACCAGCCGCTTCATAAATAGCGGTGTTGGTATCTGTCAATCTTTCCTTAATCACTGGAAGCAACTGCCTTACCTCGCTTGGTGACATCCGGGGGATAAGGACAGATAAACAGTTGAGCGCCGCTTGTCCTACCCTCAAATCGTTGTCCGCTAATTTCATCTGCACGTCGGATAGCAGCGCACTCACCTCCTTGGGTGGCAGGCGCGGGATAAGTAGGACTAAACACCTGAGCGCCGCTTTTCGTACTGCCAAATCATGATCCGCTAATTTCACCTGCATGTCGGGTAGTAGCGCACTCACCTCGCTGGGTGACAGGCACGGGATAAGTAGGGCTAAACAATTGAGCGCCACTTCTCGTACCTCCCAACCATGATCTGCTAATTTCACCTGCACGTCGGGTAGCAGCGCACCTACCTCTCTCGGTGACAGGCACGGAATAAGTAGGGCTAAACACCTGATCGCCGCTTGTTTTCTCCTCCAATCATGATCCGCTAATTTCACCTGCACGTCAGGTAGCAGCGCACTCACCTCTCGCGGTGACAGGCGCGGAATAAGTAGGGCTAAACAATTGAGCGCCGCTTCTCGTACCTCCCAGATACTATTCGCTAATTTCACCTGCACGTCGGACAGCAGCGCACTTACCTCTCGCGGTGACAGGCGCGGGATAAGTAGGGCTAAACAATTGAGCGCCGCTTCTCGTACCTCCCAGATATTATTCGCTAATTTCACCTGCACGTCGGACAGCAGCGCACTCACCTCTCGCGGTGACAGGCACGGGATAAGTAGGGCTAAACAATTGAGCGCCGCTTTTCGTACCTTCCAGATATCATCCGCTAATTTCACCTGCACGTCAGGTAGCAGCGCATTCACCTCACTAGGTGATAAGTGTGGGATAAGTAGGGCTAAACAATTGAGCGCCGCTTTTCGTATATCCAAATCATTATTCGCTAATTTCACCTGCACGTCGGACAGCAGCGCACTCACCTCTCGCGGTGACAGGCGCGGGATAAGTAGGGCTAAACACCTGAGCGCCGCCTCCCGTACCTTCCAGATATCATCCGCTAATTTCACCTGCACATTGGGTAGCAGCGCACTCACCTCTCGCGGTGGCAGGCGCGGGATAAATGGGGCTAAACAATTGAGCGCCGCTTCTCGGACATTCCAATCATTATCTGCTAATTTCACTTGCACGTCGGATAGTAGCGCACTCACCTCGCTGGGTGACAGGCACGGAATAAGTAGGGCTAGACAATTGAGCGCCGCTTCTCGGACATACCAAATATTATCCGCTAATTTCACCTGCACGTCGGACAGCAGCGCACTCATCTCCCAAGGTGACAGGCGCGGGATAAGTAGGGCTAAACAATTGAGCGCCACTTTTCGTACCTGCCAGATATTATCCGCTAATTTCAACTGCACGTCGGGTAGCAGTGCACTCACCTCGCTCGGTGATAAGTGTGGGATAAGTAGGGCTAAACACCTAAGCGCCGCTTCTCGGACATTCCAATCATTATTCGCTAATTTCAACTGCACGTCGGGCAGCAGCACACTCACCTCCCTAGGCGACAGGCACGGAATAAGTAGGGCTAAACACCTGAGCGCCGCTTCCCGTACCTCCCAATCATTATCCGCTAATTTCTCCTGCACGGCTGGCAGCAGCGCACCAAATTTGGCAGTTGCAATAAAGCCAGGCAGCAAGACAGTTAATAATTGAAGTCCTTGACAAATTTCCTTGGAATGCTCGCTACTTAATTTAGTCTCAATCTCATCGAGCATGCTATTGGCTAACACAAACGCTTGCCCTTTCAATTGACCTACTAGTTGTATGACAGCGAGTTTACTTGTCAGTTCCCAGAAAGGATTTTTCATAAGCATCCATAAGGCATTTAACAGACGATTATGGGCGACTGCTGAAAAAGTAACAGTGGTTATTATCGGATGCGTTTGCGACTGTAATAAATCCATGAGTAATCGTTGTTGATAAACAACCGCCACCTGCTCTTGCTTTTCCAATAAGGCAAGCGTTGCGAGAAATGACTGTTGCTTATCTAGCAGGCGACACTTTAAATATAACTCTTGGGCAGGCAGTATTGAGTAAATTAAAAGTAAGGGTGGATCAGCGGGTAGGTGGGCAAAAAAGTTAAATGAAGAACGCATCGTGCTCTT
This sequence comes from Legionella beliardensis, assembly GCF_900452395.1. Lineage (NCBI taxonomy): Bacteria > Pseudomonadati > Pseudomonadota > Gammaproteobacteria > Legionellales > Legionellaceae > Legionella > Legionella beliardensis. Next base: position 50,866 of record NZ_UGNV01000003.1, on the reverse strand, counting down.
TAAATGATAAAAATAGGCATTCTAGTGGTTTTATGCCTTTTTTAAAATTAATTATTCCGTTTTTTCATTTATGAGCAAGCCTCAAGAAAGGACCTTCTTTGGTAAATTTCACCCTATTAAGATATCAATTTCCTGTTACTTATTTTAAGTAAATTGCATAGTAAAATTACCTAAAAGAATTGAAACAGGAAGGAATCTATCTAAGCGAGTTAAGCACCAGCAAATTAAAGCGTAATAACCGCTTAGAAACTCGCCATAGCAAGCTCAAACGGCTTATTAATTCTTCAGTCCATGGAAACTGCTTATATCACTATTAAATTATGGTCTTATGAATGATTATTACTTCTAGAAGCTTTTTCTATCTGTTTGCAATTAGAATTCTTTTTTTCATCTGACGATAATTGAGAATTATTAAATAAACTATGAGTTGCTAATACTGAAAGCCTAACTCTTTTTTCGGGATGCTCGTCAGCGCTATCAGGGATGCGTTGATCAGGTAGAGAAGTTGGGCATACTGCAACTTCTTGAAGTAAGTTAGAGTCGATATGATTAGTCATCCCCTGCTCTATTAATCTTTTATTTGTTTGGTTATTTGCGTAGCTAGTGGTTACGGAATGCGATAAAGATGACACAGAGTCTTCTTCGAAATTTTGCAGTCCCTCTAGTAAAGAATCGAGTTCTTCATTATCGTCCACGATAGGTGGTAATAACTCGTATATATTCATTAGTTCAGATAAGTTCTCTACTACGTTTACAAGATTATCCGTTTGTACAACAGTATCTTTAAGACTTTCATCAGTACTTGTAAATGGCAAAGCATAGTCATTTAGGAATTGATCTAATGTGTCATTCACATCAATGTGATCCTCATTTAAAATTGCAGATGGTAGAGTTGTTGTATGCAAGTCCGGATTTTTATAAGTAATAGTGTTGCGATGTATTATCCAACACTGCCTATATTTAGGACCAAGTTGATTTTCTAACTCATACTCTTCATATTTTTTTAAGTTTTTGTAAGTTAAGTCAGGATTTATTTTGGCAATTTTTTTTAGATAATCTGCTAAGGTGCTGTAGGCTACATTTAAGTCTAAGGCAGCCTGGTCTAAAGAACTAGACTTTATAATAGCTTTATGAATCTCATTAAAGGCACACTCGCGCGGATATTTTCTAGGTTTGTTATTACTATTATCAACTGTATAGGTGGCCATAAGTTGGTCTAAAGTACCATCTACATCAGTATGATTATAGGCTACGGTAGATGATGACTGATGCGTTATTTGTAGCTCGGTATTTGCATAAGTTATAGCGTTTTTATGTATTATCCAGCATTGTCTATACTTAAAACCAAGGTTGTGTACTAATTCATTCTCTTTATATGTTTGTAAGTTTTTATGAGTTAAATCAGGATTTATTTTAGCAATTTTTTTTAGATAGTCTGATAAGGTGCTATAGGCTACATTTAATTTTAATGCCGCTTTTGATACAGAAGGAGTATTCTTAATAGCTTTATGAATCTCGTTAAAAGGATATTCTTGCGGAAGCTTTGTGGACTCATTGTTACCTTTATCCTCATGACTATTACCTATTACTGATGCTGAAGTATAGGTATCTATGAAATGGTCTAATATATCAACCACATCAGTATAATTTTGGGTTAAAACTGATAATGGCTGAGTCGTTGAATATAAAGGCTCATTTTCATAATTTATTCCATTTTCATGTATTATCCAACATTTTCTATATATAGGGCCCAGGTAGTGCTCTAGCTCCTGCTCTTTGAAAGTTCGTAATTTTTGATAGGCTAAGCCAAAATTTTTTTTAGCAATTTCTCTTATGTAATCTGATAAAATATTCGGGTCTACGTTTAATTTTAACGCGGCATTTTTTATAGAATTAGTTTCTCTAATAGCTTTATGAATCTTACAAAAGCTTATTAATTCTAATTTCGAGAAATTTTCTTGCATTTTAAGCACTCAATTTAATATACTGTGCAATATAATAACATATTGAATTAAATATAATCAATCAATAAATTATATTTATTAAATTGGAATTCTCCACCCGGTTTCAAATAATAAAAAAGCTTATCATCGGGCGCTTGTATGGTTTGTCTCTCTTTAAGCTTGTACTTAAACCGGTTTTCATCATGAAAGAAAAGATAAAGACGATTGGTCTGGGGTGTGGGCTAATTGGTGCTCTTGTAAGCGAACAGCCTCACCAAATACATTAAAAGTCTCCTGGTGTTTACATCATAATCTCATTAAACTGACTAACACGCCTTGAAGAAAAAAATCCAAGATTAACAATGGAAGAAATAGAGCGTCGCCTTGGTTTGGAAGATTGAGTTCAATTCAGGAGTTGAAAAAGAGAGCCAACAGGTCCTGCCAAAGCAATTCTACGCAATAAATAAAGATCTGGAGCATGTATCAGCAGCATTAGCTACTTGATATCAGTATTTTGGAAAAGCAGTGTAGAGTCCCCAAAACACATGTTAGCAAAATCAATTAAGTTAGTTATTAAGCGCTTTCAATAAGCAGCAGGGTCTTTAGTAATTACTGTTAAGTAGGCGCGAGCTGGACCTTCAGGATGACGCTCCCTGCGTTCCCATTTCTCCAATGTACGTATACTAAAATCAAATGTATCTGCAAATTCTTGCCGGGTCATATGCAAATTATCTCTAATTAAAACCACATTGACTCCGTTAGGAATTTTTAAAGAATGGGCTCTGGCTTTAGATTAATTGCCTTTAGCATATTCTAATGCCTCAGTCGCTCCCTAAAGTATATTTTTGCCTAAATCAGATATTATTATCAACTCTGTAAATAAAGCACTATAATTGGTTCATAAAAAAGCGCTTTATTTAGTACAAATCATGCAAATTTTGTATGCTACGCAGGTTACAAGTATTAGTGAATTTAAGAAAAATCCAACTAAAGTTATCAACGGCTCACATGGACAACCCATAGCAATATTGAATCACAATACAGCAGCTGCTTATCTAATACCCATAGAAATTTATGAGCGCATGATAGAATTACTTGATGATATTGAATTGACTAAAATAGTTGAGCATCATTTGCCTTCTACTTTTAAGTCTGTAAAAATTGATATTGATGAGCTACATTCTTTGGCGCTTAAAGAATGGAAAAAAATTGCAAAAAGTACGACTTAATGTAAAAAGCCGAATAAAAAGATTTTATTAAAAATGATTAAAAAAGTATTAAATTATGATTCACTAAAAGAGAATAATTTTCAATTTGTCTTTCAGATAACTCAATGTAATGAATTAACTCACACTGTTGAAGCGAATATAAATTTGATTTGAAATTAGTGGATTTTTATCCCATTAAGCCTGGCTAATTTGAACTTCTGTTTAATTTATCGGGAATAATAAAAAACTAATCAGTGATTACTAAAACCACCTATTGGTACTTGCAAGGTCAAAATATCGGAATAGGTATATATAAGCTAAGTAGCTGTGGTAATTGCTCAAAGGAAAAACTAATGACATTATTTTCTACACTTATTAAAGAATATGAGGCAAATTATTTCAGGCATTTTCCTGAGCAAGCACTTTTGAACTATCGAGCTGATGCGGTGCTTGATAGCTTTTGTGATTTTTCACTTACCGGCATTTTGCAGTGGGAACAAGAAGAAGAGCGTGTTTTATTGGCTCTTAATCAAATAGATGTTAACCAATTAAATAATGAAGAACAGGTAACCTACTCTCTATTAAAAGAAAATTTAGCAGCAAAAAAAGACAGTCGTATTTGTAAGACATACCTTTGGGACGTAAATCCACTAGATGGTTGGCATGTTCTTATGACTGATGTCGCAGAGCTTCAGCCAGTCGAAACAGAAGATCACCAAACTAACGCTTTAAATCGTTGGCGTAATTTCTCAGAAGTTGTCAAGACTCAAATTGCTAACTTACAGGAAGGTGTTAGGCAAGGTTTTACTGCACCTAAGCCAGCCGTTAAAAGAGTAATAAATCAAGTTAAGCTTATTATTACTGAAGAAATTGAAAAATCTCCTTTTTATTCTATGGCTGATCGCAGTAATAATGAGGCGTTTAAAAGAAAAATAAAGGGGCTAATTTACTTGGTAATTAACCCTGCCTTACAACAATTTAATAACTTTCTACGAAATGAATATTTGCCCATTGCCAGAACTGAAATTGGTATTTCTGCTCTACCTCCAGGAGAAAAAGCCTACCAAGTAAAGGTCAAGCAGGAAGCTACGCTAGATATTAGCTTTCAACAAATACATGAGCTGGGCTTAAATTATATGGAGAAGTTAGAAAAAGAAGCGAAAGATATTGGTTCTAGAATTGGTAAATACGGTACTATGTTTGAAATTTTTCAAGCAGTCATAAATGACCCTAAAAATACCTTTTCCACTGAGCAAGAGATATTAGATTACAACCTGTCAGCGCTTAATAGAGTCAAGGAGAAGGTATCTGCTTGGTTTGATATGATGCCTAAATCCGAAGGTGTCATTCGCCCTTACCCACTTTATAAGGCACAAACTGGCGCCCCAGGCGAGTATAGGCCACCAAGTAAAGATGGTAAAGAGCCAGGCGTTTTTTATATTAATACTTACGAGCCTAATAAAATAAATCGAATTGACCAAGAATCTACGCTATTTCATGAGTTAATTCCGGGCCATCATTTTCAAATGGCCTTGCAAGTCGAAGATAAAAGAATGCCTGAATTAAATCAATATTTATGGAACAGCGGGTATGGTGAAGGCTGGGCACTTTATGTAGAGCGATTGGCAGATGAAATGGGTCTATTTATTGATGATATTTCTCGTTTGGGTTTATTAGCTAACGAAGCACTACGTGCAGCACGTTTGGTAGTTGATACTGGTATTCATGTAATGCATTGGACTAGGGAAGTAGCTATTTTATACATTAAACAGCATACCACACTCTCTGATGTGCTTATTGGAGCAGAAGTAGATAGATATATTATGCTGCCTGGGCAGGCCACCTCCTATATGTTAGGTAAATTTGAGATTGAAAAGTTAAGGGATTTAGCAAAAGAGCAGCTTAAAGAAGCTTTTAATATCCGAGAATTTCATAATCAAGTTTTAAAAAATGGTGTAGTGACACTTCCTATGCTAAAAGATCAAATTGAATGTTGGATTACAGAAGAAAAAAAACACCTTACACAGCAATCTAAAGAGCCGCCAACTAATCAGAATAAAACCAACCATATTGATAATCGGTACCTATTTTTAGCCAATACAAATCCAATCATAAAAGAAAATTGTGAAGATAAACTCTATACTACTTCACCGCTAATTAGTTAACTTAAATATTAAGTTCTTTTTAGGAAGGGCTAGTGAGATTATTATCATAAATTTAATTAAAACGTCTCAAGAAACGACCCTTTCTTGAGACTATTCACATGCCCCACTCTTCCTCACCAAAATCCTTACTCAGAAACACTTTCTAGCAAGGCTAAATTTCTCAAAACTCATATAATAATCAAATTATTATAAACTCATTAAAAATAACAATTATTGATAAAATAGATATCGCGATTAATTGGCTATGCCCATGCTAGTACCATTGAACAAAATTTAAACTTAAAAGTGGCTACTCTTAAAAGCAAGCCACCAGAAAAACCAGATCTATAAAAATAAAGTTTTAGCCTCTAAAACTGATCGATCTGTGTTAACCCAATGTTTATAAATTTGTCAGATTGAGATGTCTTAGTTGCCTGGCGTCTTGACTGCTTGGGCCGCTCGATAGTTTCGCTTATTGAAACGTTACTAGAAAAAGGTGTGGAATTTAAATTTCTTTGTAATAACGCATCAATATCACTATTGCTTCTGGTGAATTAGGTCTTTATATTTTTTCATCCATGGCCCAGTTTGAGAGGCGGTTTATTCAAGAACGAACTCATGCAAGCGTGCAAGCTGCGCGTGCACGTAGCAGAAAAGGCGGTCGCCCGAGGTAGATGTCGACAAAATTCAAGCGGCCAAACGCATTCATCAAGATAAAGCTTTATTAATTGCTGATATTTGCAAAGTTCTTAATATTTCTAAGCTTACTTTATATCGTTACTTACATATCAAATAGTTAATCTATTTACATTTTAATTTATTAGGTTAATAAATGTCATTAACATATTATTTTGGGAAATGAACATTTAATATGTTAGGTAACTCATTAAATGCCTTACCTCTTTTGTTTAGCTGCCTCATAAGCCCTTTTACAGGTCAAAGCCAAGTAATGCTCATATTTATTATTAAAAATGACCCTATGTACTATATAAATTTTACTGTGATAATTAATTTTAACCTTAATCTTATATTTTCTTTAGGAGAGAAGTTATTATAAAGAGCCTTCGTTCTTTAATTTTGCATAATTTCCCAAACTTAATTATTTTTTTAGTGTAGTGGTCCATCAGTGCAATTTCTTAAATCTCTAAGAAATAACTAAAAGAATGAATTAGTATGTTTTAAACCGCTAAACACATCCTGGATTTCCAAGGCTCTGAAACTATAATTTTCGGAACCAGATTAAAAGTTATTAAGCCTATAGGATTCAAATTTCCTTGTTAAAATATTAAAAATCACCCACCTTTAGTGGCCACTAGCACAAAACAGCTAAGGATCATTTGGCTAAGTTATTATTAGAGTAAATTTTCTAATAAGCTTTAGTAAAGTTATCTATGGGAGAGGACTAATTTTTTGCTCATTTCGTTTTTCAATATTTTTGCTATATCCAGCTGAAAAATAAATAATTGTACCATCCCATTTGTTATTAAAGTCGTTGAATTTAACAAAGATATTCGAGCCAGCCCAGGGATCATCAATTAAAACTTGATTCTTTACTATTCCCTTAACTACCATCATATGCCCTCCGATTTCATCAGTTCTAATAATTAAAGGACCGAAGTTATATAGATAATAAGCAAGATGGCCGGGCAGCACCTCTTTAATAATTTTTTTTAAATTAATATCTTTTAAAAAATCACTATATTTTGTTAAATCTGTAGAATTTTTCCCTGAAAATAACTTAATTTTTCTATTATCATAATTGAATTTTAGTTCCTTGCGTAATTCAACACAAATGTTGTAATTTAGCTCGTCGCACTTTAAAAGGTGATAATCTATTAACATTTTCATGGAAGTATCTGCGCAGTCAAAAACACGTGGCTGATGGTAATAATTCAGATCTTGATAGAATATGTCACCTGAACAAAAAAATTTATCTGTTTCTATGCATTCTGATAAATCTAGTTGATTAAAGGCTAAAGATGAATGCTCTTTAGAATTTTTACCAAAAAATATAGATGCTCCTTTATTTAAAACCCAATTGGTCCTTGCGTATATTTCCTCTTTTATACCCTGAGTTTCCATAGATAAAATTAATTTATCCGGACAATCTACCCATTCAAACTCTCTATCTCGTATCAAGTTATTAGCATCTGTATACATAATAATATGTAGAGGAGATTTTTTGGTTTCAGTAGTACAGGCAACAAATGTAGATGATGCTATAGGAATTAATTTCAAAGCTGCTTTCTTTAGCTCTTCTAAAGAGTCTACAAATGTGATCCCTGTACAATGATTTATTGCTTTTGAAACAACTAGTTCTTCTAACTTACTAATATCAATTACTTGGCTAATTCTTATAATTGCATAAAACATTTTTTGCCTACCTCAATTTAATGCTTCTTTATGTTTTAAATTATAGTACTTGTAATTGAATTGCTTATTAATGATGTTAATATATTCACTTTCAATCTAATGCCTTTAATAAAAGCCTACAGTTAGGTTTACAAAAAAATTCTAAGCTTTCCAAAACAGATCCTAAAAGATTGATTTTCATTTTCGCAGTCCTCCCAAAGAGCAAGCCTCTTGCTCTTCTTGCGAAACTGGATCAGTAGCAGAATGAAGTACAATCATTTCCATCCCTTCGTTATAAACGAGGCGCTCTGTCGCTTCTTTGCCAAGAACATAGGAGCTTAAGATGGAATATTGAGCTATGAGTCGTTGGTAAGCGCTGGATTTATATAATCCAGCTTTTTCGACTCCATCTCTATCTTTAAATTTTACTTTTAAGTCTTTAGGCGCTGAGTTAGCTACTGGAGGTTCCGATGAAAAGAAAGTCAAATTTTTTTTAGGCACAGGCACAACTCATTCCTTAACTTTATAAGTAGCGAAAATTTAGTTGGATATTAACAGCCCTGTTAATATCCCTCAAGATATGAAGAATTAGCTCTTTAAATACCTTTAAAAAATTCAAATAATCTTAAACGACTGGCTATTTAATTAGCATCAGGTAACTATTTATTTTATTTTTTTATGTGACATAAAATCAGTTACTAATAACGTTCAATAACGATTTGGTTTTTTACACAGAGAAATGGATTTATACGCTTTAGAGTGTGTTAGGGCCATTATACTTGTGGGCTTTCATTGCGGTCGCCAATCCTTATTGAGTAAGCGGTATATATTAAAGCCATGTCTAAATTAATCGGCCGTTCATCTTATTTTTCCTACTCATTACTTTAAAGTCGTTGTTGTAACATGAGTTTATGGCTGTTTTTAGATAAGTTAAAATTAAGCATTAATCTTTTAAAAAAAATTTATGACCCACCGTATTATGATTATGGGATGCCGTGGGATTGACAAATCTACCTTTGCTTATGAACTGCATCGACAGACGAAACTTCCCCTTTATCATTTGGCCAAGTGTTTTTTTACAGATTACTGGGTAGAGCGTGATTATCAAGAATTTCTGACTATTCAACAGGCGCTTGTTAATCAGTAACAATGGATTATTGATGGCAACTCAACTAAATTCTTTAAAATGTGCTATCAACGAGCAAATATTTGTATTTATTTTAACTATCCTCGCTATTGTTGTTATTGATTGGCGGGTCTTTGAACGAGCAAATATTTGTATTTATTTTAACTATCCTCGCTATTGTTGTTATTGATTGGCGGGTCTTTGAAAGACTTCTTTTTAAAGATAAACGCATTGCTGATCGCGCCAATAACTGCCCTGAAAAAGTAAGCTGGTCGCTTTTAAAGTACATGTGAGGTTTTGGACGACGCGTTGATGCGATTTTACATTGCTTAAAAAATACCTATCCGCAAACTCAATTTATTGAGATTCGCTCTAATAAAGTGCTTAAGCTAGTTAGCTAGCAATTTTTGGCTCATTTATAAATTGCTCATCCTGAATTAATAAATAGTAGCAAATTAGTTAATGTGCTAAAAGTCATGCCTGCTTTATAAGCAGCTTAGTTATTATCTAACGTAAGGCATTAACCTTTCATTAACAAAGTGTCTACCTACACCTTTAGAAATACTACACAACCTTATCCACAGAAATTGTGCATAACCTTGGGGTCGCGCTAAGCACATAAATTTATGTCTTGAGTAGGGGTCGCTAATTTCTTTTCAATCTCCGCCTGCTCCTCATAAAGACGAGCCAGTTTAATTGCGCTATTATCTATCAGCGCTTTACTGGCATGCGGCAACCCGGCATGATAATCTTTTTCCATCATCTGCAGATAACAGCCTTCGGAATGAATCTCATGATTTATTTGTCTTAATTTATCGACTAATTCATTGGCTATAGGCGTTGAGCACCCTGTTATGGCCTGTTCTGGCACATTAAATCGCATTTCATGTTCCTCGCTACATGCAAGGCGTGCTTTAATTTCAGCTATCTTTTGCGGATTGGTAATCCCTAGCAGTTCACGTTCTAGTTTTTCTTCTTGCCTCTTACGTGTTTTTACCTCTTTTTTCTCTTTAAAAAGTTGCCCGAGGCAAGAATGGTTGTAAAACCCTTTCGGTGTGGACCATCGCTTACTGCGCAGAGTAAGCGAGATGGCATTTAGCTTATGCTTAAAACTTTCACAATGCTTAAATTGATGAGAATCAGTTACGGCAAAAACGATTTCTGCAAAGAGCTGCTCGGGATCTGAGATTAAAAGGTGGTGTTGGTGTTGAATATTAAACAGCATGCCTTTAATTTGATTTGTAGCCTCTCTAGTAATGATGGCTTCTAATTCTTTTTCACATTTAAAATCGTTTGTAAAAACTTGATTAGGGCTTTTAATATGGCTTTCTTTACCAAAATTAACATTATTTGCTTCACTAATAGTATTAGTAAAAGTATTATAATTTCTATCTTTATATATGGAAGGTATCGATTTTGACTTTTCGATCGTCTCGATTTGTTTTAATTGTGAGCTTGGTGCTAACTGATTGCCCTCTTGTGCAGGCTGACTTGTTAATCCTTTGACGTTTGAATTTTGTTTGATTAGCCCAAGCAGTTTATCGGTAATGCGAATGTAGGTTCTTTTCTTAACCTCAAACTCGTTAGGGTTGTTATTTTTATTTTTAGCACAAAAGGTGCTGCGTCGTTCAATGAGCCCTAAATCAACAAACTCTTTGATGTATTTTTTTAACGTGCTTAAGCCAATCCCTACTGCTAAGGCTATGTCTTCATAAGGCCGCATAAACCAAATAGCATCCGAGTCCTTTAACCTAAATTTGGAGTTTTGCCACCAGAAAATAAATTGGTCGAGCAAATAAGCTTTTTTAGGACAGCTGGTTAAAGCCCGCAGCAAATCGAACCTTTCATGGAAAATTGCACAAACGTTCCCCATAGATAATTTCCTTATCTTTGTTGTTTTTTTTTGGGAACGTAGCTAAAATAAAAAATGATTGTTTAAAAATTAAATAAAAACTTATTTAGTTTTTAATTTAACTTAGCTTGCGTTCCGAGCTTAGATATTAAAGTTCTGAAGGGTCTGCCAACTCTTCAGAACTCTGTTTTTTCTTTATCCTGTTATCTTTTCATATCAATCGCCTCTTATACTAAGTCAGTTATTCTCAGTAAAAATTTTTTCCGAAAGCCTGTAATTAAATTACTATTTAATGTAGATAATATAGCCTAATTTTGATTTGTCAAACCTTTAATCTTATTGATATTAATGGTTTTTTTATAAAAGGAGACACAAAAATTCATTTACAGACGTTTCGATAAAAGACACATTAATTATTATTTTTTAATAAAATAAGAGACACAGTTATTAAACTCTAGTCGATTTCATAAGAGACACAGTAATTTTTTTATAAGTTTTTTATAAGAGACACACTTGCTATTTCTCCCTTGCTTTATAAGAGACACATTTATTATTTTATAAAGTATCTATAAGAGACACATTAATTTCTAATTAATATTTTTGATAAGAGACACATTTTTAAACTAAATATGCCTTACAATAAGAGACACAATAATAATTATTTATTAATAAAGAATAAGAGACACACTAATTGTTTTCGTAAATTATTTATCAGAGACACAGTAATTAGTTTTATAAATTATTTATCAAAGACACAGTAATTATTGTAACAATTATGATATTTAATTTATCTAGTTTTAAAATAAAACAAATAATGCATTGTAAAAGTTAATTAAGTCCTTGATTATTAATTTTTAAATTATCTTATAAAGTCCTTTATATTACTAAAATAAAAATTTAATAAGAGACACAGTAATTATAATATAAATATTTATAAGGGACACAGTAGTTTAATTGTTATTAAAAATATAAGGGACACAATTTTATAGTATTCAGGAATAAAATAAGAGACACGGTAATTATTGAATTTAAATTAAATAAAGAGACACAGTAAGTACTAAATAATAAATTTAGATAAGAGACACAATAAATAATTTTTTAAGTTTAGATAAGAGACACACTAATTGTAATTATCTTAAACTGTTAAGCAGGTATTAACTAAATAATTTTTTATTATAAAGAGACACACTAATATTATGGATAAGGTAATATAAGAGACACATTAATAAGTCTTCTAAGTAAAATATAAGAGACACATTAATGAAATACCAGCTATATAATAAGAGACACATTAATTTATTAATATTTACAAAAATAAGAGACACATTATTTTATGAAAAAAAATTTAATTTTTTTAAATTTTATTAAACTTTGAAATTTTCTTTTACAGTACATAAATTAAATAATTTAACGTTTTTTATTAAATTAACCTTTTTTCGTTGACAAAGGGCGGGTTGGGGTTTAATTTTAATATTAAGAATAATTCTGAGAATAATAATGAAAACAATAAGCGCTAGGGATTTTTCTGCAATAATTAATGTTTCACCACATCTAATCTATAAATTAATTAAAGATAATGATTTAGAAGTTATTCCTATAGCAAATAGAAAAGTTTTACCTGCGTCAACAGCTAGAGAAATTTTAGAATTAAGGGGATTTAATTTTAAACCTAATAAACGGCCAACAATAATAAATATTTTTGGAATGAAGGGCGGAATTGGAAAAACCTCACTAGCTACAGCAATAGCTGAAGGCGCTAGCAGATTGGGCTTTCGTGTTTTAGCTGTAGATTTAGACATGCAGGCAAATTTAACTCAATCATTTAATATGAAGAAACATGGACAACCTGTTATAGTGCACGTGTTAAATAAACAAAAAAAGCTACGTGAGATTATTAAAGAGGTTACCCCTTATCTTCATTTATTACCCTCTTCTTTAGATAATTCACAAGTAGAACAGGTTCTTGGCTCGCAAACAATCAATGCTGCTGGATATTTTAAAAATTTATTTTCAGAACTAGAAAAAAATTACGATCTTATAATTTTAGATTGTCCACCTTCAATAAATAAGATAACTTCTTGTGCAGCATGCTATGCAACTACCAATCTAATCCCTTTAAATGCAGATATTGATTCTTTTGATGGGGTAATAATGTCTGTATCAGAGATTATTCAAATTCAAGAGTCTTTCAAAGATTTTAATATAGAAATAGATTATAAAATTATTTTTAATAAATATGATGCGCGGGAGAAATTAAGCTTAACTATTATGGGAGAAGTAGCTAATAGGGACGAACTCAGAGAGAATTTATTACCTATAGTAGTTAGAACTAATACCGCTTTTAAAAATACTAAGGCTGATGGTGAATATATATTTGATCTAAAAAATTCTACTGCAAAAGAAGATTGTTGGAGTTTAATCTCAGAAATTACCGGAATTAGTTCGTGGTTAGAGACTAAAACTAAAAAAAATGAAGTATCGAAGAAAGAAGCTGCTGCTGTTTAATAATATACTAGGAACCCATGGGAATGAAGATAGAGGATATATTAAAAAAGCAGCGCGAGAAAGGCTTAGAACCTACTAGGCTTAAAGCCTCTACTTTATCTATTGAAGAATATACACGAGATAAAAATTCACCTAGACCTTATCACATTGAAAAGGTTAATAAAGTTACTACTGTAAGTGAGAAAAAGAAAAAAAACTCCTCGCGTAATATTGAAAAACCAAAAAGATCTAAGAAATTATCCTTAGATCAAAAAATAATTCATCCCATTAATAATGAAAATTTCAGAGTAGGGAGAAAATTAAAGCCTGTATTTAACTATATTGATTTGGTCGGAAACTCTAAATTAATTGTTGATGAAATATTAAGACGCTGTCTAATTACGAACTCAGATTCTACTGGTTTCATTGAAAAAAGAGAATTCAGTGAAATAGTCGGAGTTACAATGGGCTCTATAAAAACTACTTGTGTTCGTTTAAAAGAGAAAAAGGTATTCGATGATTTTAGGGCTACTAAAGGAAGACATTCTAAGTGGAAATTTACTCTATCAAGCCGAATCATAGAGCAGGCTCGTAAAATACGAGAAAGTTAAGTCTTATTGCCTAATAGAATGAAAAAGTAAACTCTGTCTTCACAAACTATCTGATCTATTTCTTTCAAAAAGAATAGGCGAGGAGCAAAAACACTATAAAAAAATAACTTTAATTCCTAAATTTAAATTAAATATGAGATAGGAGATAATACTTGTCAATTAATATGCGTTCTAAATCTTAAACGCTGAAGAGCAAGAGAGATTATTTCTCTTATCATTAATAACTTCAAGTTTAACAAAAGGTTTATTAGCTCTATCAAGTAAATGCCAAAACCTACAGGTATTAATTCTTCTTCATTACAATTTGCTTACCAACTACAAAGAAAAACTCATTAGCGCGATAAACAAAATATTGCTGAAAAATCAGCAGCCCTTAATATGACCGCTAGCACGCAATTAATGCACCATGAGCAACGGTTTCATGGCAAGAATGAGCATTCTCTGCAAGCCGTTATTAATAAGAAAATTGAACTAGAATCGTTAAAATTATCCGATTGCAAGCGTTCAGAAAGGAGTCATGATTCGCTTTTAATTAAAAGAGGTGCAAGTGAGGTAAACAAGGATTTTATTAAAGAACTAGAACTATAAAGTAGGAGTTTTTTAATGGCGCGTTTAACAATTTCATTGCCTGATAAGGTACATAGTCGTCTATCAGCACCGGCAATTAAAAATAATGATTCCCTGTCAAATACTATCAATCAATTAATTCAAGTTGGACTTTATCATTTTTTTAGTGAAGAAGGGCATTCTAAAGAAACGAAGGCCATTGAAAATATTGCCATCAACTTATTATTCAAATGAATGCATTAATTAAAAATATATCCATTGAATTGTTAAAGTTAAATCGAGACGATTTAGAAAAATTACAACTTACAGTAGCTAACAAATACCGTGAGATTAAACATAGTTCTTATGAAAACTAGTCATAACACGTCATTTTTGTGGTGAAGCCTTGATGAAGTGTCTGGTGAAGATAAAAAAGCGATGCGCTAGAAGCCATACAGGGTAGGGAGTAGCCGATTTTTTATTTCACCATGCTACTTCACCAGGTATTCACCGCACTTTTAGGCCAAATTATTAATTAAAAATTTAAGAAGTGCTTATGGGTAAAGGAATAAAAGGGCATAGGTTTACCATGCGAAAGGTGTGCTCGCTTTGCTTCTACTTATCTAAACTTACTTAATTCTTCACTCCCTAATCATTGCTTTCGTATTTGTTGTACGTTAGCGCAGACCAATTGCGTATTTGTGATTGGCAGGTCAATAAAGATGAAAAATAATCAATACCGGTTATCTAAGCTATCAGACTTGATTTATTAGCCGGGGCGCGAATTCTACTCGTTAACGTAGCTGCACTTTCCTAAATATAAATCCCCTTAAAAAATTTAAATCGATATAAATAAAGCACAATTTAAGCAGTTGCGAGATAGTCTGTGCCAAACTGATCAAGGTAATCGTTATAATTTCCTAGGTAATTTTGAGCACCGTATCGCTCAGTTAAGACTAAAATACGAGTTGAGATGCTATCAATAAAATGGCGATTATGGCTTACGAATAAAACAGTTCCTGGAAAAATTTGGATAGACTCTACTAAGGCATCAATGGATTCAAGATCAAGATGGTTAGTTGGCTCATCAAGAATTAGAACGTTATGTTTTTCTAAAATTAGTTTGGCCATCACTAATCTTGCTGATTCACCTCCGCTTAGTAAGCCAATCTTCTTATCAACGTCTGAGCCGCGAAATAAAACTTGACCTAGTACTTTTCTAATTTCTTGAGATGTAGCGACAACTTGATCCTCCATCCACTGCAATACAGTTTGCCTCGGATCCAACTGCAGGTGGTAATCTTGCGAAAAATACCCGATATTAACGCTCTCGCTCCATTCAAAACAGCCCTTATCTGGTTGAGTTTCATGTAATAAAACTTTTAATAATGTTGATTTACCAATGCCGTTGGGACCAATAATAGCGCATTTGTCGCCACGGTTAATACTAAACTCAACCTCTTTTAAAACAATTTTTTCATGGAATTGCTTATGAATATTCTCAACCTTAATAATCGATTTACCAGCGGATTTTTTTTGCTGAAAATTAAAATACGGTTTAAAAATATTAGAGTCTTTTATTTCAACTAATTCAATGCGGTCTATCATTTTTTGGCGAGAAGCTGCTTGAGCAGCCTTACTTGCCTTCGCGCCAAATCGATCTACAAAGGTTTGCATTTCATCAATTTTCCTTTGTTGGTTTTTTAATTCACTTTGTTTCAGAATAAGACGTTCTTTTTTGGCGACAATAAATTGATCATAATCTCCTGAGTAATTTTGAATAGTATCGTAATCAATATCTAAAATATTAGTCGACACGTTGTTCAGGAAACCGCGATCATGTGAAATGAAAATGAGCAGTCCTGTAAACGACGTTTTTAAGAATTGCTCAAGCCAGGTTATCGATAAAATATCTAAGTGATTGGTGGGTTCATCAAGCAACATGATTTCTGGATTTTGATATAAAACTTGCGCCAGCAAAACACGAAGCTTATAACCGCCAGATAAGGCGCTTAGGGGGCCCTTATGGAATTTTTCAGCGATGCCTAAACCCAGTAATAAAGCTTTTGCGGTGGATTCTGCCTCATAGCCACCTTGTTGCATAATAAGTTCTTCAAGTTCACCTACACGATAGCCATCTTCTTCAGTAAAGTGCTCACTTGCATAGATTTTATTTTTTTCAGAGAGTGCATTCCATAGGTTTGCATTTCCTTGAATTACTACATCTAGAAGCGAATCGTCTTCATATCGAAAGTGATCTTGTTTTAATATTCCAACTTTAAGACTCTTTGCCTTTTCAATAGTACCATTGGTTGGGGATTCTTCACCTGCTAAAATCTTTAAAAACGTGGATTTGCCTGTTCCATTTGCACCAACTATGCCATATCGCTTGGTTGGTAATAAAATTAAATCAACATTTTGGAATAGGGATTTTTTTCCAAAATCCATACCGATGCTTCTTACTTCTAACATGTGAAAACCTTAATTTATTCATTTAACTTTATTACATGATTTTTTTGGCATATTCGCCTTCGATTAAGTTGTAATAAATATGTTGCCTTTCAATTAATTTTTTGTAATCTTCAGTTCGAATTTCAGGGAATATACAAAAACCTTTTTAATCTTATTTGCATTAATTAGGGTTGTTAGAGTTTAAGGCCTGCGATTTTCTGCCCATATGCAATGTATATAAATGTCTGGCTCAAAGCCTTTCATAATTAATGATAATAGAAAGATCGTTAATATTCTTCTTCGCGTGTCTGCATTCGTTACCGCTCAAAAGAAAAAGCGTCATGATTATTAAATCAAACCATTGTTTAGGCTTGCGTAAAGATAACAAAATAAAGCCTATTTTAGCATTGACTAGTCTTGCTTTAAACACCTTGATTAATATAAATATACTCAAGGCAGCTTTAATTTTTGAAATTAGAAAATTTTCTACGCATGGAATTATGAGTTAATATTCAATTTATGATTCGGATCAATTAATATGTATTTCATTGATTTTAAATTATATTTAATGATCCTAATTACTAACGTTAAGGCAACTGTATCTTGCTGTCGTATCCAACAAATCAGACTTATAACAAGGCTATAGAAATTTTACTAGCTGAGATATTAAGAGCAATTAGTTGCTGGAATAGACTGAGATTCATCTACAATAGGATAATGCGTTGGCCAATTAAGTAAAGCAGAAACTTCGGCAACCACATCTTTTATTAAGGGTGTACCATTTTCAGAGTTTGTCATAATAACTAGGCCTTGTTTAGTATAAGGAAAAGCTATTAGCCAATTATAAAATCCAATATTGTGTCCTTCTTTTCGGAAGTTTAAGGTATTTTCACAACCATCAATGACAAATCCCAAACCAAAATCAGTATTTTTCTGACATGTTAACATGGCTTGTGCAAGTTCTTTTGAAAGTTTGCCTTCACCATGAAAAGATTTAATCACCTCTATAGTAAACATTGCTAAGTCTGTAGGTGTTGTCCACATACCACCAGCACCTAGAGCTGGAATAATATTCCATCTTCCTTTGATCATTATTTCATCTTTTAAATAGCCTGAAACAGCTTCAGTCCAAAGATTTTTAGGTAGAATAGCAATAAAACGACTGTGACTCATTTTAAGAGGATTTAATACAAAATTCTGCATGTAGTTACTAAAGGATAAGTTAGTCACATCTTCGATGAGCTGCTCAAGTACTTCATAGGAGCCACCAGAGTAATAGTATTTTGATCCAGGTATAAACTTAACTTCGACTGGTGGGTTTTCTGCGGGAGGGTGACCTCTTAAAATTTCACCTAATGTTGGTAGAGGCGAATTGACTGACTGGCCAATAAAACCTGGTACTGATAAGCCGGAAGTCATAGATAATATGGTTCTTAATGTAACAGGAATTTTTTCTGTATAAGGCGATTCTGGAATTTTCCAAGATGTTAAGTAATTATTGATATTTTTATCGAGTTTTAATTTTCCTTTATCTACTAAAAGTAAGGCACCATAAGCTGCAACACTTTTTCCTACAGAAGCAGATTGAAAAAGGGTTTGGGGGGTAACTTTAATGTTGGCTTGGGCTGAATAAGCATGAGTATAAACTATTTTACCATTCTCAATAAGGCTTAAGCTTACAGCTGGAACATGATACTTATGCATGGATTGTTGTACAAATTTATCTAAGGACTGCAATTTTTCTTGAGTAAGTTGTGAAGCAAATACATGAAAAGGAAGAAATGCTGCATAAAAAAATATTATGTTTATTTTTTTCATTAGACAACTAGATGTAAGTAATTACATTAACTTAACCTAACTCATTATTTGGTACAATAAATTTCTAAATACTAAACTCTTAAGTCTGATTAGCACCTTTATCAGGCTTAATAATAGAGTTGGAACTAGATTCAGATATAAGCTGTATAGGGGAGCATCTATTTTAGAAATATTATTCAAATTTTAGCCAATCCAGATGTTATTAATTTCTACGTTTATACTTTGTATTAGCTATAGCTATTAATTGTTTTATCTTGTTTTTAAGATTAATCCGTAAAACGAACTTCTACATGTTTTCCCATTGCTTTAGCAGTGCTAATCAGGGCTTTTAAACTAATATTAGTTTGCGTAGGATCAAGCAGTCTATCGAGTTGGGAGCGACTTGTTTTCATACGTTTAGCAAAAGTCTGCTTCGTTATTTGATGATCCTCTAAATAATTTTTAATCTGCCAGACAATAACGCGCTTTAATGCTTCAGCACTGGTTTCTGTTAATAAACCTTCCTCGTCTAAGAATTCATCAAAAGAGCTACCGATATATTGATTCATGCGTATTTTCTCCTAGCCACTTAAAACGCGATCGCGTCTTTCTTTGGCAATGTCTAAATCGCTACTGGGTGTCTTTTGGGTTTTTTTAATAAACCCATGTAAGAGCACCATTGTTTCACCTTTTACAGTAAATAGAATTCGGGCAATTTCTTTATTCATTAACTGGCAGCGAACTTCCCATAAATGTTTATCGAGTTTTCGGACTAAAGGCATGCCTAAAGGCCATCCAAACTCTACTGTTTTAATATCTTGACCAATAATCACTTTATTCTCTTTAGAAAGCTCTTTTAGCCAGTCTCTGACTAGCTCCCTGCCTTGGGCTGATTTATAAAAATTAACAGTAATTATTTTCATGTTTAATTGTACCATATTTGGTACATAAATCAAATTTATGTACCTTTTATTTTTCATATTTTCTCGTAATTTTTTATTCCTGAAATTATCATTTATAAAAATAATGATAAATGTCAGTTGCTTTGGCTTATTGAATCCGCGTATGAGATGAAAATATTAGGTCTGACTAGCGCAGTAATCAGAGATAGGAAAGTCAGGCTTATTTTATCTTAATAACTAGTAAAGAAAGTATTAGGACTATCACTAAGGGATGCTTATTTTGGATATCAGTACTTCCATTAGCATTAAGCGCGCCTTCTGAATAATCTTTTAAATTTGACATCATGAATTGCGATTGGGTACAGAAATTAATATCCAAATTAAGCATGGTTGTTAATCTACCCTATACTTTATTGACTTGAAATAGATCAATAAGATATATTTGCGACTTATTTTTCAAATAGTGTAAATAATGGAAGAGAAATTAGCATTCGATTATTCTGCGTTTATCCAATTACCGGCAGAAGTGCAAATTAGAATTATCCAACTTATTGATAATGATAAGTTACTAATGAACTTTTTACAGACTAGTCAATGAACGTATTCTCATTATATAGAAAATAGACACATAATCTTTGCTGATAGAGTACAGGCAAAGATTACTGAACAAAAAGTAAGAGATGTTCTTAAAGTCTTTAAAGACTATATGGAAAATAAAGATAAAGAATCTCCTTATGTGCATAGTAGTGAAGAAGGTCATACGTTGTTATCTTATATGGTCTATAAAGGCTATGAAAGGGCGGTAGCTAGTTATCTAGAAAAAATGAGTTCACGTGAAGAGCTCTATCATACTGCCAGGCATAAATATAATTTAATTCATCTGGCTACATTATCCAATAATGCAAAAATGCTTGAATTGATATTGGCTCAGCCTGAATCCCAGCAGTTAATTAATCAAGACAATAGCTATGGAAATAAACCCATTCATTTTGCAGCCAAGTCAGGTAATACGCAGTTACTAAGGTGTTTGGTAACGTATGAATTTTTTGATAAAACAACTATTAATGCTAAAAATCAGGATAAATACTCGCCATTAGCTTTTTATTGTTTAAAAGGTGAAACAGACGATACCCTCTTTGTCAAAGAGCTATTACAGTATGGTGCCAATAACGATGAGAGAGAAGAGGAATGTCGTAACGGTTTGCCTTGCATACTAGCTCTGGAAAATCATAAACCAAACGTAGCATTATATTTATTTAACTTTGCTAAAGAGCAGGTTAAAGAAAAAAGGTTTGTACTTGATAAGGCTTTAAGGCAAGGTTATAAGGAGATTGCCCTATTTCTTATCAATGAGTGTCAAGCAGAAATAGAAAAGGTAAACAGCCCTCATAATTCTTTACTCAGAGCGGCCACTCTTTACAATGATGTCGAGCTTTTGCAGCTTATTTTCGATTTAGAAAAATCCATGTATGAAAATACTTCAAAGACAACTTCTGGGTACAGTTTATCTACAATAAGTGGCTACCTGCTAGGTGCTATGGAAGGACTATTAACACTTCCTGCAAATCGCCATACGGAGCTAACGTATAAAAAATTAGTTGAACTTGGCTTTGATTTTTCAATGCGCCAAAATTACACTAATAAAAGTATTATCGATTTTTTAAAAGAAAATATAGATTATTTTACAAGACGCGGGCAAGCAATTGCTTTTGCTAAGCCAATTATTGAAGATATTCTAGAAAGATTTAAAGCCCAGCATGAATTTTCCAACGAGGATGAATTACAAAAATATCAACAAATGGAACAATGGTTTATGCAATTTATTAATAACAGCCAAATTTATGAAGCTGAAGAAAAAGAAGCTAACCTAATAGCTTCGCGAGATGAGGCGGATAATATGCATGATAAAATGGATAGTTGCATTATTTCTTAATTAATCAGCTTCCTATGATAAGTCTGGTTAATGTAGTAATCAGACTTAATACTATTACAACCCTTACCTTCGCTAGATTTAAATTAAATCGTCAATTAACAATAATTCATTATGTTAGCAGGATTTAACTCATGCAATATGCAATCCTGAACAAGGTTTTCTCCTTTTCGAGCCAAATCAGGGTTATATTTTAAATTATATTTTTTATAAATAGCATGGATAAAAGCTTCATAATTATTACGATCATTAACGTCATCAAACATATAATTAGGATGGCTAGAATGTTCAAGTTCTAAAAGATACACATCATTTTTACCTTTATCTGCCAATGCTTGAGCAATATTTCTTGTATTTTGGCAGGTAACTACTGTATCTTTTTTTGAAGTAATAAAGACAACTGGAATTTCTTCAGGGAATTCTTCAACACTTTTTAACGGTGACGGTCCTTCTGGATCGTACTGCATCAGGTTATATTTTTTAAAAAAAGAAAAACCTAAAGTTATAGCATTCGAAATTTTTTTTGAAATAAAATCTACTGGAATTGTATTTGCTACCCTTGCAGGTATAACATTTTGTACTGAATCAACTGCACCCTCTAAGACAACTAGTTTTACTTCGGGATATTTTTCTTTTGCAAAAGCACAGAATGTTGCAGCAGTACCGCGAGAGACCCCCCATAAAATAAGTCCATTTGTTTTATCTTTACTAACTAGCCAGGAATCATATTTCTTTCTATGTGATTGTATATCTGTTTCCTGGCCAATACTCACTTGTGAAAGAATTGGAGCGTGAAATACTACTGACTCTGTTTTCGGGATACTAGTTGTAAAGTGAAACCCATTATACCGATTAGCTCCCCATGTTATAGCTGAACCTATTGTTTTAATAGGATTAAGATAGGACAAATAGGAGTCAAAAGGAGCCAAATTAACATCGGCAATCTCAACACCCAAATGCACTCTATAAATCACATGTAGCGGCGAGAGATTATTTCGTCCCGTACACCACATTGTTTCGCCAGTTGTCGCATTAACTTTTTGATTGCCTACATACTTAAGTACTTGAGTTTGAGAAGAACCATTACCTTGAAAAAATAATGTATCGCACAACTCTCCTGAATCTATTTCTGATAACTCTTCTATTCTTTTTCCCTGCATCATTAGTACCTAAGACTGAGTAGTGAATTTATATCATAATACTAGAAATATTAAGAATTAAAATTGTCCATTAAGATTATTTTTCATAAATACTTAATTTTTTTTGCTTGGTTGAATATGCTTAATTTTTTGAATACTTTGATATTTATGATCATGGATTTTTGGGAGATTATCAAGAATATTTAAAATACAGCCCCAATGGGGTTGAAATTAAGCCCCGTTGGGGTTAAAATTATCTAATGAATACTAATAAATTAATAACTATTGTAGAAACAGCCGAGTTTATTAAGCAGGCTGAAAAATTTATGTCTGATGAAAATCGACGTGAATTTATAAATTACATTCTAGCTAATCCCTGCTCGGATGATTTAATAACAGGTACCGGGGGCTAAGAAAAGTAGGATGGGCTACCGATCCAACCAAAGGTAAAAGTAGTGGCTTACGAGTAGTAATTTATTTTTACTATAGCGATAATATGCCGCTTTTTTTATTTACTGTATATTCAAAGTCTACACGGGAAAATATTTCTCAAGGTGAGCGGAATGAATTAAAGACAGTTGTCAAATAACTTGTCGATTTTTACAGAGGTGATAATAATGTCTGATCTAGGTAAAAGCATACTTCAGGGAGCGACTGAGGCCTTAGAATATGCTAAAGGCGATCAATCTAAAGCCAGAGGCCATGTTGTAAAAATTCCTGACGGAGTCAATGTAGTTTTAATTCGAGATAATTTGCATATGACCCGGCAAGAGTTTGCAGATACATTTGGTTTTAGCATACGTACATTGGAGAAATGGGAACGCGGTGAGCGTCATCCTGAAGGTCCAGCTCGCGCATACTTGACAGTAATTGCTAAAGATCCTGCTGCTGTAATGAAAGCGCTTAATAACTAACCTAATTAATTCTGCTAACACGGGGTTTTGGAACTATTTTTCTTCATTAGTTCAACTTAGTAAGATTATAGGAATTTGGAACTATGCATTGAAGCAAGGTAATCTCTAAAGTTACGAGCTAAAAGATTAGGTTTATTGGCATACCAAGAATTTAAAGCCTGAATATCAACAACAATGCATAAAGTGATAAGTAGCACAAGCAGCATATATAGGCCATAATTTTCTGGAGAGCTCATATCCTTGCAATAATTTATCTTTTGGCCCCAAATTTAGCCAACTTTCAATACAGGCATTTAACATTTCATTCCATACATAATCTTGCTCTTTTACACTATGATGTATAGTGGCTTGATATAAAAAATTATGTAAAGAAAAAAAGGGATGTGAAATAGCTAGCTCTCCTACGTCAATCATTGTAAATTGCTGTGTTTCAGGATTAATTAAAATATTATTCGTGTTGAAATCAGGCTGGACTACTGCTTCACAGATACCATATTGAGATAACTCATATACCTGTTCTGTTATAAGCGGACTCAAATAATTTAATTTATCTAGTTCCTTATCTTCCATACCATCAGCTTTTAAAAATTTTTTATCATTGATTATTTTTCTATATAAATGAGGTATCTGCTTTAATCGCCAATCTGGAACATTGAGTCTGAACAACGATTTAATGTTGTCTTCAGTTGAACGTTGAAATGCAGTGAAGTGCTTAATTGCTTTACATAATAATTCCGTTTTACATTCTTCGTTTATATAGTTGCGCAAGGTCAGCCCAGCATCTTCCATGAGAAAACAATGTAAATCAGAATTGTTGGCAATAATGTTAGGCACACTTGCTTTACATTGATTGGCCAGAAGTTCAATAATGCTAGCCTCATTAGCTAGTAATTTCGCTGGTTGTTTTAAATACACGTCGCCATGTGAAGTAGTTAAGCAAATAACATTAGACCAAGGAGTTTCTTGAATTATCTCAGGTTGCTTTATCAAAAAGTAACCTTTAAAAGTTAAATAATCTGTTGCCCAGTTAATAATATCCAAATGATTTGTCATTTCAACATGAGTACGATTTAATAGTATTAATCATACTAAGATAATAAGCTCTCGATCAATATTATGGGTTTTGGGACATTTAAAAAATGCCAAGATAAATAATTATCGACTTTAATAGCTTTTTATAGATGGTTTAATAAGCTTAAATTTGCTTACTCTTTACTTCCATTTACTTCAGGAATTTGCTTTTCAATAAATTTTTGTATTTCTTCTTTTTTAGGAAGCCCTAATAAGTACTTAGAAACAAATAACCGATTATCCATGCCTGCTAGCGCATAATACTCCGCTAACGCATGATTCTTATCGGTACATAGTAAAATTCTAACGGGTGGGTTATCGCCTTCACTCATCATATTTTGTTT
The DNA here is from genome assembly GCF_900452395.1 of Legionella beliardensis. Lineage (NCBI taxonomy): Bacteria > Pseudomonadati > Pseudomonadota > Gammaproteobacteria > Legionellales > Legionellaceae > Legionella > Legionella beliardensis. Next base: position 26,052 of record NZ_UGNV01000003.1, on the reverse strand, counting down.
GTACCAACTAACATACGTATTTAATTGGCCTATATTTTCGTGAGTAAACTTTTCAAGTTTTAACTCAACTAGAACATGACATTTCAGTAAGCGATTATAAAAAACTAAATCAACAAAAAATGTTCACCGCCAATTAAAATTCTTTTCTGCCGTGCTTCAAAGCAGAAACCATGGCCTAATTCAAGTAAAAAATGCTCTATTTTCTCTATTAATTGTGCCTCTAAATGAGATTCACTCATAACCTCTTGGGAGGTTAAACCAAGGAATTCAAAAATATAAGGATCACGAACCGTTAGGTTATTTTCTTTATTTAATTCAAAGGTGTGCGCTAATTCAAATAATTTTTTTTATTATTGGAAAGACCTATTCTCTCAAAGTACAGGCTATAAGATAAACTATTAAAGAGGGTCTCTGGTGGAAGCTCAAATTGTGCCGACGCTGTCGGCATTTTTATTTCAGCTTGATTAATCGGAGAGGCAGGAAGAGTATTAAATTGTGCCGACAGTGTCGGCGCGATTTGCGAATAGCAGCGATAAAATTTTACATAATCATAGAGTTGGCGCTTATTACAATTGCTAACTTGCAGCTTCTCTAATTAATGCGCCAGCCTTGGCAGTAATTTTTTACCATAACCTGCCCCCTACCCTGTCCTCTCCTTTAAGCTCATACTCGGAAATATAATAACCAATTAACCAATTTCTAGCAGTAAGGCAATGATTAACGGCTTTGCTTGCTTGAGCAGATAACTCTATATGGGTTGCCTGTATAGAATTAATTAAATTATTGAAGTTCCATTCTGGAAAAGCCATATGTTTCATTAAATGAAAAAATTTTTGTTTATTATACAAAAAACAAGCTTAACTAGCTCAATGATATTGAAAGTCTTAAAGCATGTGTTTTTGGGACATCTAGCCATTCTATTGTTTTTTTCTTATAAACGGCCAAATTAAATTACCGACATTGGATATTTTTTTTTGCTATTATAAATATAGATGGATTCATTAATCAGAGCGCCTATCAATTAAGGTATGGTTCTTCTCATGAAGTGACAATCTCTATCTTCAACCCATCTAGATATAGTACCAATACATTCAAATCCTAATTTTTCATAAAAAGGTCGCGCTTGAAAGTCAAAGGTATCCAGTTGAATATAGCAACATCCCTTTTTTTTACTGAATTCTTCGAGTTTCAAAATCAATTTTTTACCTAACCCTTGCTGACGAAATTCTTCGTGAACCCAAAATAAATTAACACGTACATATTTTCCTTTGTAAAACCCTTCTAGACCTGCAATAACCTCTGATTTAGGATCTTTAATATAAATGGTGAAAGGTCGTGAAGGGTTCGAACCAAAAAATGGGGCATTATAGTCCATTATCCCCTTTTTTATTACAGAGTTAATTGCTAAATTTTCTGTCTCATCAATAAAAATGTCATTAAACATAATCTTTACCAAAAAATAAAAACATTATTATAAAGAGCTAAAGCAGTGCATTCCAATTTTCTGTAATACTATCTCTTGTGTTTTTGAGACATTCCTTTTAGAGAAGGTGAGGCCAATGGCATGGAATATTATTCACTTAGCAAAATTTCAGTATTTATTAGCGAATAACTTATCTTCTAAAACGTCTCTTGGCGCTTAGGAATAATATTATTTGTCTTTAATGAAAGTTTAACGAATAGGATGAACTAGGTTAAATGTATCTTTTCTAGGTTCTTCCTTTTATAGTCTAGTAAAAGAGTTTGTCTGATCTACCACTTCACTATCTTCAGAAATAATGTCATTTAAACGCTTATTGTCTTCATTATATTGTGCTAAGGCGCCAATCACATTTGTTTTCAGACCATATATAAACACCCTGTGTTTTTCAGTTATACCTTGAATAACTGTTTCCACTGCTATACAAGGGTTTTCATCTTTTAGTGCTATTTCTATTTTCTTTAAAAAATCAAGCCCTTCTTCATCATTATCTTTGCAAAATAAGTCACGAAAATCCTTTACTATTGTACGCATATTCAATAAAAATATATTTTTAGGATTAGTGTCCAATGCTGGGTATTGTTGCAAGATAGATTCTGGTGCTTCGATAAGTTCTCTAAAAAAGGTTATCTTATTTTTCATCACATAACTAGCAGTTATATCTTTTAGCTTTGGCGGTGTAGGGAAAATCAATTCAAAATTAACTATTTGTAAAATTTCTTCTTTTATTTCCACAAGAGGATTGACCTTATCAATTGCAAGTATAAACGATGTCAGAATATGTTTGTCAGACGAGTTAAAAAAAATATCTTGAGTATAACCTCCATCCTCAATTCGAATATCTAGACTTAAAGCTTCGCATTCTTTTTTTAATTCCCGAGTCATTTTAGTATCATTAACAATAAAAGTTATACATAGTTCATCAGTTCCTTCGTACGCTTGAACATAAATTTCTTGCCGGTATTTGACTAAACTATTTATATATACTGCTTGTCTTTGGATTTTAAAACCATTTTTTAGGTTAATAAAAATTTGACTCGGTCGATCTCTAAAATCCTCCTCTTTTACCCACTTTAAAGGCGATGTTACTACTTTTTTGCTTATCACTTTAACCTCATTAAAAATTTCTTTCTTAGCACATTAATTTAAAAAAGAACATGTCTGAAATTATCCAAAAAGCCCTATAAGCGAGCGTTAAATACCATGCTTTTAAGGCGCGAATATTATAAAATATGTATATGTATCAATCAATAATAATGGTTTTAGTGCAAGAAAATCTTGAAACAATTGGCTGGCGCTGATGAATGGTTCCCTCAAAAATGTTGTATTATGTAGGTTAAGACATCTATGTAAGAGATAAATTAAAGTGCCTGATGAGTGGTTAAACATTGCTTTAGTTAATCTGGTTGTTTACGGTGTATAATTAAACAAGTAAAGCAAGAATAAGTTAATTTGTATTTTGAAGGGTGCTCCTTCGACTTTAAGTTAGGAGCAATAATATTCTTATCTCAAATTTGCTGCGTTTGAACAAATGCTAAAGTTGAGAATCTTTGTACAGAGGTAGTAAAGATATTTCGAAATTTACTCATTAAAGAAAGCACATGCTGAACACTTCATTTTTAATCTAATGCCCAAAGCTAGTATTTGCGACCATTTCTTGACCATTAAAAATTCTAACTATTAAGTCTGGTAATAAAATTAAGCAGACTTAACATCTTTATAGCTTACCCGGATTCAACTAGCTAATGTAACTGCTCTGTCTTCATCATCTATTTACTTAAAAAATTTTTAATTGATTAAGCGGCACCTTCAATTTCAACCGTTAATCCCAGATGTTCTCTATCCAATAAATCCTGCAAACAAAGCCTTACAAATTGTTTTTTAGAATAGCCTAGCTTGTTAGCTAAGCTTAGGGCGTTACTGGAAGGTTACGTTTATGCGTTGTTGCCTTAAAAGCAGCATAAATAATTTTATAAACTGATTCAGGAACGATTTTACCTTCTAAAAAATCATCGATGTCATTATAGGAAATACCAAACGCTACTTCATCAGGTTTAAGCGGCGATAAATCCTCAAGATCAGCAGTTGGGACTTTATTAGTCAAATAATTAGGTGCGTTAAGATACATAGCAATTTTACGCACACGTCGTTTAGTTAAACCTTCTAATGGGGCTATATCACATGCACCATCACCGTATTTAGTAAAAAATCCCATCAGTGCTTCAGCAGCTTGGTCTGTGCCAATGACTAAACCATCCGTGGCGCCAGCTACTGCATATTGGCTAATCATTCGTTGCCGCGCTTTAATATTACCCATAACAAAGTCTTGTTGTGCTTCATCGCGAAAATGAATACCACTAGATAGTAAGCTAGCTAACATTGCGTCACAGGCAGGCTTGATATTCACAGTATAAATAGTATCTGGGTTAATAAACTCTATCGCTTGCTGGGCATCTGCTTCGTCCTTTTGAATGCCATAAGGTAGGCGCATTGCAATAAATTGTGCGTTTTCTCCTTGCTGGCGTAAACTTTCTACAGCAAGCTGTGCTAAGCGCCCAGCAACCGTCGAATCAATACCACCACTGATACCTAATACCAGTGTTGAGCGCTTAGTTAATAAGATCTGTGTTTTGATAAATTCAACCCGCTTTTGAGTTTCTTGTTCCGCCTCAAACTGACTGCTCACGTTAAGTTTCTGTATAATAAGCTTTTGTTCTTCATAATTAATTTGTTCACTTTGCATGGGTTTTACCTCTACACAGTTTTATGCAATGACGGTATGGCAAGTAAAGCATGTTCTGCTGCTAATGTTTGAATCTTAGCACGCTCGCCTTCAAAAATTTTAGTCTCACTAAAGAGTATAATATCGTTTGTTTTAGGCCCTTTAAACCCCCAGGCAAAGCATATAGTGCCAGGCTTTATACCATCCATTGGCTTCTCCCCAGTTAAGCCTGTAGTAGCGAGCACCACATTAGCCCTACTCTTATAAAAAGCGCCACATGCCATCTCTCGGGCAACTTGTTCACTTGTTAACGTATATCGCTCAATGGTATTTTGCTTAACCTTTAAAATATCTTTTTTTGCTGATTCTGAATAGACAACGTAGCCTACATCAATGCATTCACCACAGCCTTCAAAATTTGCTAAAATCGCTAACACTTGCCCTGCAGTACAGGATTCTGCAGTAGAAAGTATCAAATGATTCTGTTTTAAGTAATTTATTACATTTTTCATTTAGTAGTCCCAATCAAATTCTTTTGGCTAAAAAGCAAATTTTATCCTTTATCGTTGGGAGTCGCATATCCCAAGGAGCGTTTTTATTACAAATCCCTATCATATATTGCGCTTGAAACACCCGCTTCCCAAAAATCATCAATTGTCATTGATTCGAGGTCTTCTTTAGTTTTCCAAATTTATCTGAATAGTAAAAGTTCAGGTTGCTTTAATTATTTTTAATAAACAAGTAATATGCATTTTTGGGACACTTATTAGTGTTGCTAAAAATATATTTTCTTGAAGCTATTCTAACAATAAGTCTACTTAGCCCAGTCATTAGACTTATTGAGTTATGAGTCATACGAAAATCTTATCAAAGCAATTTCTTACTAGCACTTTCTTGTAAAATTATAAAAAACTTCGGTAATCCATATTAAATTGCTCACCTATTCGTTTAGCAAATTCTTTACCAATAGCACGTCTACCATTTTCCATAGCAGATAAATTAGTTTGGGAAATATTTAGTAATTTAGCAAATTTAATTTGACTTAAGCCCTCTCGATGCCTTAACCCTTTTAGCAAAAGCCCAGGCTCACCATGCTCATCAATAAGTTCGCCAAAAACATCATCAATAGAGAAATTATTTTTATTTCCTTCTTTAACTTTATATTTCTTAATAACTCCTACTATATTCTCCATGCCAGGTAACCATAGCAATAGCTTCAGTATGGGCTTTTCATGCGTTCCGACATAATACACTTCAATAAGGTTTATTTGTTTATTGACAACCTAGAACCTATGTATAGAAAAATATTAATTAGCACCCAACTTTAGTAGAAAGAGCTCACCATTCAATTCAATCGTATCGCCCGCAACCATTTTTTTTCTTTTTTGTTTTTCTATTATGCCATTTACCAATACATTGCCCGCAGCTATCATATCCTTAGCTTCTGCTCCACTGGAGGCGATACCTTCAAATTTAAGAATTTTAAAGAGTTCAACGTGTTCTTTATTAATGAAAACATCTTTCATATTATTTATTACTCCAGTAACAATGAGTTGTCGCAATCTTTATTTTTTAAGTAATCAAGATAAAGGGTTTCAATTTTAATCCTTGCCCATGGTGTTTTGCGCAGGAATTTAAGGCTTGAATTGATGCTGGGGTTCGAATAAAAACAATTAATCTTGACTCTCTCGGCCAAGCCTTTCCAGCCATAACAAATTAACAAACTCTTTAAGATGGCTTCTAAGGTAATGCCATGCAGTGGATCGTTAGAATTTCTGGCCATCAACTATACCTTTTTTGTTGCATATTGGGGCTTTAGTCTAGACCCCGCTTACCTATACTAATTTAAATAGTATTTATCCTTGGATAAATTAATATCCATAATTGTTCTTAGTATATCATGCAGCTTAATAATGCAACTTCTGGGGTTAGTTAATCAAGTCTTTTAACGCCGTGGTTGTGAGCGAATTAAAATGTAATCAGATTAATGTTTTTTAGCCTATAAATTTTTGAGCTAAGTATTCATAACCTACCCTCAGGATTTAAAACACATTTTCTACACTAATGGACAAATTATAAGTTATAAGGCTAATCAATTTTGAAAGTTTAGATGAGATGCTCCATAATCTTTCGAAATACAAAGCGATTATCGATAATTTGCCATATATTCTTTCAGTTCTTGAGGTATTTCTTTTTGGGCTATATTTAATTTATTTGTTCTAATAAAGAAAGTAGTTATATCTTTTAATGAAGGAACTTCATTTGCAACTCCTAATTTGCGCTCTTCATTTATACGCAACCGAGGCTCTTTAAGAGCACGGTCTAAATCATCTTGCTTAAAAAGTGCCTCTAAGTTTGGTCTTTCGTTTATAAAATCTCGCGGTGTATAGCTATCGACACTATAAAGAGTATCTCCGAAGTTAAAGAAAGCTTCAGCATCTTTGTTAGCTCCTTTTGCTAAAAGTAAAGCAATTAAAGCTTCTATTTTATCGCTACTGCAATTATCAAATAGTAAAGCATAATGTAGAGCAGTACGGTTATTTTTAAGCATAGGAATAGTTACATCTGCGCCCGAATGGATTAACAAACACGCTATATCAATGTAAGGCTCCCCATTGCGAGCATGGCTTCCTTTATATAAAGCATGTAACAATGCTGTATATGGGGGATTTATTTTAGCACACGGAAAAAAACGAGAAGGCCTTAATCGATGGACATATCCAGACTCGTTTAAATTGATGCCCATTGTCGCTTCCCCTAATAATGCTCTAACTTCATCCAATTTTCCGTAAGCTGCAGCACGTCTAAGCAATTCTTCTGGGCTTTTAAGTTTTTTAGATTTGGGCATTATTTCTCAATAAAATACTAAAAATGAAAAATAATTATAATATTTATTCAAAAATAACACAATATTTGCATAAAATATTCAGATTTAATTTAACCAGCCCATAATAAACTAGTTCAATTTCAGAGTATTAAAGATGATAAAAAATTGTCCTAACATATTACGTTATCCTTTAGAGGTATCAGTCATTGCTTTTATCATCGTTAACCTAAGTTATTGTGACATCAGAGAGCTAATGGCAACTTGTGGCTCCGTTGCAAAAAGATTAAATTTAAAACATTTATCTTATACCAGCCCAGTCATTTTTTTAATTCAGGAGTATAATGCTGAATCCAACGATACTCATGGGTGTGATTTATTTCTAGACCGCGTGCAACCATCATTTCCTCTAAATCTCGATAACTCATGCTGTATTTACAATACCACCGTACACATTGCAGCATCACTTCACCATGAAAATGACGCCATTTAAATGCGGTGGGTTTTGTTGAGCGCATTTTGTTATTCCATTAGTGCCTTCTGGTAAGATATTAATTATAATCTAGTGGTCGTTTTTGCAACGGAGCCAGTTTAACTACTAAAGGAATTAGGCTTATTACATGACAAAATTTAAGGCGTTTTTATTAGTTATCGTCATTCAAACAGTTTTCTTCGCACTCGGCTTTTTAGGCTTTCTTCTTGACCCTTTAATTGGAGTTTGGATAGTGGGTATTTATTTTTTTATTGTCAGCTCTTTTTTAATGTATAATACGCTAATAAAAGCGAAGTAATTTTCAGTAAACCAGTATTTATAAAAAACGTAATTCTTGTTGGCGTAACGAATGCCATTGACGTTATTCTTTTCTAACCTAAATATTCTATGGGCGTTCGAAACGCTAACTGTTCTTTACTAAAGCAGGCGTAAATAGCTTCATCACAAGGTTTGCGAGTTTGGCAATCAATTCTGAAGTTTTTCAATACAGCTTCTTCCTTATAACCACAGCGCCTTGCTAAAGCAGTGCTTTTAATATTATCAACTTGAGCACATATTTGTACTCGAGCTGCTTGATAGCGATCAAAAGCAAGTTGAGTAATCGCATTCACTGCTTCCGTGGCGTAGCCATGACCTGAAAATTTAGTAGCAATCCAATACCCTATCTCAAACATAGGTACTTCGAGTCTGCTATTTTCATTAAAACCACTAGCGCCAATTAGCTGGTTGGAAGATTTCAACTGAATAATGAGAGGAAATTCAGTTTGTGTGTTGCTACTCCACTGCTCAATGCCTCTTGCTATAAATGCTTCAGTCGTTTTTAAATTTGGGTTAAAAGCCCAGGGCATCCATTTAATCAGCTCAGGTAAAGAGTAATTAATCGCATCATGAAGCGGCTTTGCATCGCCAAATGTTGGCGGACGTATAATAAGTCTATCGGATAAAATCATGCGTATTTGTTTAATATTTAGAACTTATTACTTAATTATGCCTAAAAAAATATAGCTTTCAATGGCCAATAATCTAATAGAATTTATAATTCCTCCGCCAATTTAATTCTATAAAATACCTTTAACTGCAATAAGTTATCTTCACCTTTGATTTTTTTAACTACCTTTGTCTATTAAAAATACTTTTTTATTAAATTAAGGACAATTTAATAATTGCTTAAGATTAAAATGATACTTTCAGGCAAAATTTATTTTTATATGTTTGTATTTTATACAAAAAGTGAGGTGGTTAAAGCTAATAGAGACTAAAGCCAAGCGGGAATTGAACAAACGATAAATGACTTAAAAATTAATTAGAGGTGTTCGTTGTGGGACAAGATATTTTATATTTAAATGAAAACAAGAAAGGTAGCGATTCAGTAATTGGCGATGTTCATGGCAATAGAGGTTGTTTAGAGCACGTAATGAAGCAGCTACAAAAAGGGGATAGGTTGTTTATCGTTGGTGACTTAACGGACAGAGGTCACGATAGTTTAGGCGTAATAAAGTTGATTTTAAAAAATGGAGATAGGGTTTTTTCCATTAGAGGAAATCATGAGGATCAATGTTTAGATACCATTAATTGCTTAGAAGCATTGGCTTTAAGAAAAAGTCATTTATTTAAAAGCTCACGGTTTAAAAATTTCTTAAAAGGAGAAAATTACTCCTTAAAAAGTTTATTTGCTGATTTTAATGCTTATGAGAATAATGAGCATGAAGAAGACTATGAAGAAATTAAATTTCATTTGGAAAATCATAGACTATGGCTGGTGGACTTATTTTGCTATGAGCTGCGACATAATCGCATCACGGTTCATAAAGACTATATTGAATATGGTGAGCAAAGTAATATTAAAAGAATAGAGGAATACATGAGTAATTTACCTTATATTATTCATGTTGCTGGTATAGATCCATTTAATGTGGTGCATGCGGACATGCCATTTGATAATTTTGTCCTTATAGAGCGGATAGAGCAAGGTAATCTCCAACTAACTAAAGAAGAAAAAAAATATGCCACTTGGGCACGTGGCGGAAAAAAAGAACCATTTTTAGCAAAAACAAATTCTGATGGTGTGATTACTTATGTAGGACATAATATCATTGAGGGGAAGGGGAATAATTTACCTATTGTGCGTTTTGAATCGTCGACGGTCAATATCGATGTAGCCACTTATAAGATTAATTCGAGTCTTATGGTTAATCATACCAAAAAAAGTTCAAGCTTCACGGGCTTAGAGGCACCGCCAAAAAATTTATTGGTCAAAAAAAATATACTAGATAACTATTTGGCTTCTAGACATCAACCAGAGCAACTTATCAGTACAGCTAAAACTTTTGATGAGCATGTTGAAGAAAATGTTATTCCGGTTCTTGATTCATTGTGTATTGATATGGCAGAAACTACTGCTACTAGTAATACGGCCAATCAGACAAGCTTCATTGAGTCAGAAATAACTGCAGGAGGTTTATTGACCAGAAATAATTTATTTTCTGAAAATAAAATGACTAGAAAACATTCTGCCCCTACCAAGTTTTTTGATGAGCAGCAGGTTAAGCGTAGAAAGACTGATAAACAGCCTACTATTTCTTCCGTTATTGACTCATCAGCCGATATGGATATCGTAAACACGAAACAGTCAACCACGTTGATTAACTTAGAGCAGGAATCTGAGAGTAATGAGAGTAGATGGACTTGGTAGGTCTAGCTTGGTGTAGATTTCTGAAGGGAGATAATAGGTATACACTAAACTAGAAAAAAGCCAATTGGCCCTCCGCTCAGGGCCAATTAGCAAACAAACCCTAACGATTTTTTACTACAACTTCCTGCGTCTCATTGGACTTAAAGATCTTGAGCAAATTATTAGCTTCTAAGTCATCATGATCCGATCTTACATATTTTCCATTAACCTGATGAAAGCCTGGCACAATGATCTTGCCTTCTTTCATTAACCTGGATAATTCTTGGGCACGGAATTTTCGCCGGTCTTCAAGTTCAAAAACTACAAAACGGCGTAAATGATGAGAGTATTCAGCTGACCGCATTCTGGCCATCATCGACGTAATAATAACTTGAGCAAAGAGGACCATGTTGCCATCTACTACTAAAGCAGAATCAGGTGTGCCATCAACCTTTAGTTCACCAGCAGGCGTTGAATCATCTAACGATTCGGCAAGTAAGCTAAGCTGCGCGCCTAGACCTGTTCCTAAGCTATCTCTAAGAATATTCGGTGCATTATCCAGTTCCACCGCACCATTCCAAACTTTTTGCACAAGCGTTACCCACAAAAAGATGCCTAAGGCGGTTAAGCTGCCAACGCCTGTGAACAGCAGTGCTGAAGCGCCAACGGTTAAGACCCATTTAAGAGCTCCGTAAAAAATCTCATCACTGTCATCCACATCAACATCAAGACCTGATGTATCCATCGTCATACCTATGGTGCCTCGAATTAGCTGCGGAATAGCGATGCCATTGAAGTCGATATCAACATCAGGCGCAATATCGATAATAGGTGTATCGATATCGCGAACTACATGGCCTGTGATTTGTATGCCGCTATCGGCCATTGACATGGATAGCGCGGTAACTTTTGCGCCATCAATGACCTGGCCTACTTTCGCAGCCGCGCCCCGCTCCAAAACCATGTCTAGGAAATTTCTATTGTATGCCACAGCAAGTCCCGTCCGTGGAATAACAAAACTTTCAGTTATGATTAAGGTCGCCGTTGTGTCTGGTGGGCTTGCGGATACAACAAAGGCATCGACTGTGTCCGAACCAGCTGGTGTTAAGGTAATCGCTACATTCCACTCTGAGTCTTGAGGTTTGGTATTTGGATCGATAAATCTTGTGTTATTCAAACCTTGAACAAGGCTATCTGCGATGGGTAGCCGGGTATTTGTAAGAACGTCCTGTATCTCGGCACTCGTCATAAAATTGTCAATATCTGTTGCGATTTCGGCAGGTGAGGGTGTGCCATCAAGACCATCATAGCGAAAACCGACTTCGGCAACTGACGCGGTATTTACTAAGATAACGGTTAATTTTGCTGCTGCTTCCAGCGGGAGGGTCAATGGGGGGGCATTGGGGTCGGTTGCGGGCCTTATCTCAATTGTTCCCGAAATACGCAATATACTCCGTGGTGAATCCGGCCCCTGAGTGATCATTGCAAACTCAAATGGATCAAGCTGCACAAGCACATGCGAAGGTTGCCCGCCAATATCTCGGTCAAATTCTAGGCGCTCGGGTAGTCGGCCAAGCCGGGTTAATTCACGTAAAAAATCAGTGATTACACTAAATGAAATGCCAACCGCTGCATCTGCGCTTCCTAAATTAACATTCATAACGACCTCCGTGTTTTAAATGTTTAACACCATTAGGATGCTTTGTTATTTCCCTTACCATTATCTTGTTTTGCGTCTAAGCTTCAAGCAATAACGTATGGGGCAAGTATGAGTATGTTTTCTTCCTATTCCTCTTATAATTATAGATGTTTCATGAAGGATAATTAGCTTATTTAGGCTAAGCCATTAATTAAAATAGTAAATTTTATACTTTTAGCAGGTGTTTAGCATATCTATGCGATTAAATTAATTTTTGGTTTCTACTTTAGAAAAAAGTCGGCACTAATTTTAAATTTCTTTTTTAGTCCTACTATATGATTTTTTCCTAAATTTCGCTCACCTTTAAGGAATTTAGAGACATTCGCCTGGCCACCAAATATAGGAGCAAGATCTTTTTGCTGCAGCTGATAAATCGTCATTAAATAGTTTACCATGGCAACATTAGTTATGTTTTCACCGATTAAAGGAAAATGCTCATTGTCATATTGCTCTAAATTATCGCCAATAATTTGCATTGCTAAAGCCAAAGGATGATTTTCATCATCACGAACTTCATCAATTAATTTATCTAAAACCTTTTCAAGGTGCGCATACTCTTTATCAGTAACTGGTTTTTTAAACACAGCTAACGGTAAATGAAATTTGTGTTTAGTTTTCTGATCAACGTAGTCAATAGACAGTGCCGTCATAAATCACCTCGCTTTAATTTGTCCTTATTAATGGACTTATCATACTCAGCATGCGTCCAAATTGTTCTAACATAACAAGTTTGGGTGTTATAGTGAATTGCAGTAATCAAACGATAATTATTACCACCAACATTAAATACAGTGTAGCCATAGACCGAGTCAACACTATTGAAAACTTGCCTTAATTCAAAAATGTTAGCGGCCTTTGCGTCTAGCATTTTGTAATACCGCTCTGTTAGTGGGATTTCGGCTTGCACGTTACTTAGATAGTAATCGCGAAGTTTTTTCTTAGAAATAATACGCAAAATAGTTTCACCCAATACTAGCTAATCAGATTATATGTCAAATTGACATATAAAGTTATTAAACTTAACTAAATTTAAGCACACTTGTTAAAGTAATTCATTAATAAGTTTGGGGGCTTAGTTGAAGTCAGAACCACTGCAAGTTATTTAATTTAGCAAATTAATTATATAGTTATATGCAAATTCTCCACCTTTAAAGTATTGCGTTGAACGATAAAAAGTCATCACCTTTCAATAAGGTATTTAAACTAAGTGCTAATTACGGATTAAGTTTACTTAAAATAAAAGCCGTCATAAAACCTGTTACAGTAATAAATCCTGCAAAATTATGTGCTACCTCAAAGGCTTCTGGAATCATGGTATCCACTAACATAGCTAAGATAGCGCCTGCAGCGATTGCTGTGGTAGCTGCAATAACTTCAGATGAGAAATACTGAAAAACGGAATACCCTAATAAAGCTGCAACACCAGAAAACAGGGCAATACTACCCCAAATGCTAAAAATATATTTAGCATTACGGCCAGCCTTTTTCATACCGGCTGCACTTGATAAACCTTCAGGGATATTAGATAAAAAAATCGCAATCACCGCAACGAGACTAACAGCGCCACCCTTTAGCATACTTAAGCCAATAACAATGGATTCTGGAATCCCATCTAATAGAGAGCCAATTGCAATCGCCATACCGCTACCTGCGTCTTGTGCAGTTGATTGTTGGTGTCCTGAGCGTTTGCGATGTTTTGCTCCCTGTGCACATAAAAACCAGTTAGCTACTGTATAAATTAAGGCACCACTTAAAAATCCAATTGTGGTGGAGTCAAAGCCACCTTTATTATAAGCCCTATCCATTAATTCAAAAGAAAGTGCAGAAATTAAAACACCACTACCAAAAGCCATAATTGCGGCAACAACACGCTGCGAAATATGAAGAAAATAGCCACCTAAAGCACCAATAACTAAAGCAAAACCTGTAAAGCTTCCCCAAAAAAAGGCATGAACCCAAAGCGGTATATCTTTCATTATTTATCCTTAAATAGTAAAGATATAATTTATGACTATTTCTTTTCTATAAAATTGCAAGTAAGTTGATCTAGTCTAGGATTATATTTTTGCAATACAGCCAGCAACATAGGTTTTAGGTATAACATAAGTTATAAAATAAGTCATAAATAAGCAATCAAATACTGGTTTGTCTTATTTATGGTTGTCCATATAACTCAGCGTCTGCTACAAAAGAAGAACGATTTTTTATTGCACGATTGTTGGTATATAAATCGATGAGGCTTAAAACACGTTCTGGCATAGTAATGTTAATATGTTTTGCTTTTCCTGATATTTGACTCAAATCAATATCCATAGAACCACCAGATAGTTCAATTATACGCTCTATACATAAGGGACAATCAACTTACTCCTATTTGAATATAAATAGCTGTGAGTGATAAGTGAGGCTTAATTTTGGCAATAATTTGTCTTTAATTAAACTATAATTGATTCTATAGGTAATGAAATCTGAGATAAAATGTTTAATAAAAACCGCAAAAATGTTAAGAAAGAGAGCCTAGAATTTGAAGAAATTTTAAGTAAAGATGAATGTAAAATTAAAATCTTAAACAAAGGAGTAGTTGTAGGGCATGCTGTCTATAAAGATAGAAAAGATGGCGATATTGACCTTGCTTGGATAGGGGTAGAAGAGGAGTTTCAAGGGCAAGGGTTCGCAAGTAAATGCCTTGATTATCTATGTCAGAAAGCTTTAAATGAATCAAAAGCGCTGGTTATAAACGTAGTAGATGAAGAGGTTTTGAGTAATTTCTATTTTAAGTGGTTTAAGAGACGTGCTAATTCAAGTGATATTGATGATTACGATGAGGATATTATAGATTATTTTGAGACTTTAGTAGCAAAACCAGGTGACAAATATTTCAATATTAATCATCCAACATTAATCCTAAAACCAGAAGATATTAATTGGGCCCCTAACACTAAGATGGACCCTGTTATATCTATTTAGAAGCCTCCGGTTTCGATTGTCAAAGGGTGCTGGCTAGTACCACTGGGTGACATTGTTTCTGATCTGATTCTGAATGAGTTCTCCTTTTTCCTTGCCAAAATATTGCTGGATTATTTAAAAGGGTTTTAGATGGTGTATTATGTTGTACTGTAGCTTCAGCGTTAACGTAACTTACCTCGCTTTTGTTAATATTAGTTTTATTATCTTCTTGGTGAATTACTTCTGGCAATGTTGCAATGGTTTTTTTTAACGCCTCATTAACACTTTTTTTATTGCTATAAGCTTGCGCGGCTTTAAGGAAAAAACGAAATAATTCTAAGCAAACTTTTTTTTCCGATTCCTCTCCCATATAGCTAGAATCAGGATATACACCATGTAGGGTAACTTCCGGATGAAATTGCATGCCTATTAAAGGCGCCCCATAGTTTCCTTCAATTGCTTCAGTTAATTTACCATCACTGGCTCTGCCTGTAACCTTTAAATACGACCGGTTTAACTCATCAATAATTTGCTTATGGGCACCAAAAAAATTTCTTTCTACCGTGGCTAAATTTTTAGATTTAAACAGTTGGCCTAAAATAGATTGCGTTTCGAAAATAATTTTATCATAAGCCATATAACCTTGTTGATCTAACTCAGCCGGGGTGAGTGATCTCAATGTACTGTCATAGTATACAGCAATGGCTTCATAACCGCCGCAAACACCCATTATGGGCATTCCTCGTTGTGTTGCAACATGTATTAAAGCCAGCTCTGCAATTGTTCGTGAATAATCAAAATTATAAGTATGACTATTATCAGGTGGCTGGTTAAATAAAGAGGGATCAATCATGGCGACATTTCCTGATAACGCCAAGCAATCAACTTTATCAAGAATCTCATTAGCCATATATTTAGCATGTAAAAAGAGCTTTTTACGACCTTCCGGCGTTTTATATGCTTCTTTAAATACCTCTTGGGGAATATCCCTCATCATGACTCGGAAATCAGCATCGACAACAGGGAAATTTACAGAAGCAAATGATTTTTTAAGTGAAGGGGCACTTAAACTTCCTACTTCAGGACTATCAGTAACAGCAACGGTAATTTCTAACATAGTACGACAACAATCAAATTGACCATAAATATGATTTTATAGCATAAATAGAAGCAATTTGAACAGAAAAATTAACTATGCATTAAATTCCAACTCAAATCTTTTAGGTAAGTTATTGTTCTAAATAAAATTAGTATTTAATCATTTGTTCATTAAATTAGATTTTATAAACACCTTTATGCTAACTTATTAGTAGAAAAAATTATTCTTACCCCTATGAACAAGCAGATTATAAGAAATACTCTATTAACCGCACTAATAACCTATTCAACTTTAGGCTTTACTGAATTACACCGAGCTAGTGTTTCTAAAGAAGAAGTCAATGGCACGTTCGTTAAGCCCCTTCCCGCCCCACATCAAGATGTCGAAAACACATTGACTATTCAGGCTTTAGGAGGTGGAAAGCTTAAGATTTCTCTTAACTTAACCTATCCTTATGAGGCCAATGGTGAACTACTAGCTAATACAGGCGAGCTATCGGGAATAGCTAACATTAAAGGGGATACCGCCATTTATTCCTCCGCGGAATATGGACCTTGTACAATTACTATTACTTTTATCAAACCTGGTAAGTTAACTATTAATCAAGAAGGAGCTGATTTTGATTGCGGCTTTGGTCATAATGTGTATGCTAATGGCACTTATTTTAAAAAGCAGAAATAGACACAAGCCTACTTAAAGTAGAAAACAATGGTTAAAAAGCAATATTAGCTATACTGGTTTATAATAATTTTCACAATATCACTTAAGATTAAAACAACTTACCCACAAGTAAATCATATTGGTAATTCACTGCTAATTTATTTTATTTGCTTCAATTTTATAAATACAGGTTGAGGTGCTACACTTTAATATCGGTTTATTATTGATCATATAAATCAATAATTATTCACATAGGATATACTGATTATGGGTAGCGGCAAAGAATTATATCATTTTTTAGAAAGCCTTGAGTCTTTACGAAATAAAAAAACTGAATTTTTAAATGCTGCGCAAAATTCCCCCGTTAATTTCGTACTTTGTACGCATGTGCTACCTGATGGTATTGGGGATTTGGTGCATTTAAAAGATTTTGCTGATTACCTAGAAGCTATCCCCAATACTAATATTACTCGAGTCGCCTTTGTTCTTGATTCCGATATGAATAAAGCGGCATCTATTTTGGAAATAGGGCAATCCAAAAATTATTACATTATTCCCTATAAATTTGCTGAAAATGGTGAATTAGTATTAACCAATAAAGGGCAAGATACGTTAACCCTCTTACAGCAAAAAGGTCTATTAGAACACGCCGATTATAGGGTACAGATATCGGCTCGATTACAAATTAAAGAAAAAAATTCATTTTTAGATGCTAAAGGGGTTTTTACTGAACAAGATTGGTTATCATTTTTGGAAATTAGACCTGGTGTTATTGCACAGCAAACTAAACCCTATGCCCAAGGTTTAGTCTATATGGGTCTTGATAAAAACAATAAAGAAGCAGGAATAAAATTAAATGCAACGATAAGCCAACTTAGTGAAAGATTAGCATCCGAAACTATAATTAAAAAAGATATCGTTGAGCACTATATTAAAAACCCATTAATTAAAAAGACCGTAACGCAAGCACTTAATCAAGACTATTTTATTGCTACAGGTTATCTGCATACCCATTTATCCAAACAAGCCTATTTAACCTGGTTGAGCCATGTTTCCGAGCAAAAAAATATCTTAATTACCTCTAATAAGTTAAATTCTGCTATTTTAAATGACATGGATTTATCCAGCTTAAGTGCGGCTGGAATCGGGCAAATTGTTTTTCATAACAGTGATGGCAGTGAATCGGTTAGCAAAATAGGCGATGGGCCACGACAAATCGATATACTGCAAATGATAGATTGTAGTAATGAGGAAATAGATGCTTTATTCGCGCTAGCTCATACAACATGTGCTGCGGGCGATACCTCTATCGGCCAAGTAATGTCATCATTAGCCCTGCCTTTTTTTGATGTGGTCGATAATAAAAGATATTTTTTTGATACCCAATTTTTACAATTCATTCAACAACTTAGTAATCATCAACCCCTTTATGACTACCTTGATGCCTGTATCCACCTTGTTACGGAAGATGGCATCAATCAAGCAATGTTACAGAAAATGATTGAAATTACTAAAGAAAGCCAAACAACTCTTCTGAGCCAATGGCAACAAATTACGACTAAAATTTATCAAGAATATAACGCCTATGATGGCTTATTACAATTTATCGCAGAAAACGCCTCTTATCAATTTTTTGCCTTAGCTTCTCAGGCTCTATTCTCTGATTTAAATGATGATATAGAAGGTACTTTTTTACAACAACACCAGCAGGATTTCTTTGATTATCTTATTTATACTGAAAAAACTGAATTACTCAGTAAATTATTAGAAAAAAGAAAATTTGACCCCACAGTCTTTTTAAATATTGTCAATGAAAATAACTACAAACTACTTAAGTTAATTCCCAATGCTGAGAAGCGCTTTCTTGATGCAATTTTGCAAAATTTAGACCCTTTAATGCAAGAAAAATTACTCTCAATGGTTTTTTTGTATTGTGCGCAAAATGGGAGCGAGTCTCAGTGGATAAAAGATAAATTTACACACCTTGTTGACTGCAGATCATTAAACCAATTTAACATTGACTCCTCAATGGGTATTGATGAAGACTATGTGATTGCTTTGTGCACAAAAGCGCTTGCGGATAATGATGAAGACTATTTTAAAACTCTTCCTGCTGAAACCTTACATTCATTACAGCAAATTTTACCTACCCATTTAGTGCCCTTAGGTATTCAAAACATCCTGCAAACAGGTATTTCTGCAGCCTATATTTCTGATGATTATGATAGTTATGCTGTAGAGACAGCAGAAACAACAGAAGTATCTAATGCTAACATAGACATGCGGCGATCGACCTTAAGCATATTATTAAACCTCCCTTTAAGTGAGTCAGATAAAGAAGATCTAATTGCCGTGCTCGAGAAACCTAGTGAAGACATTTATAAAGAAGCGCTTGAGTGGTTAAGAGGTGATCTTTATGAGCTAACGATTGGCAATGACGTGGCAAAAATCCTGACAAAATATGCTTATGACCGTTTCGAAGAGCAAACTGTCATGAATTTACTTAGTTTTCCTATCAGTTATGAAGACAAGCAAGAATTAACTTTATTAATTGGGCAATCTGCTGAAGAAATCAATAAAGAGTCTTTTCAATGGCAAAAAAATACCTTTTACGATAAAAATTTGAACCAACAAATAGCAAATAGTTTACATACTCTTGCCAAGAGCTGTGTAAAACAACAAACGATAAATACATTTTTTAACTTACCCATTAGTGATGTCGATAAACAAGAGTTAGTTTTATTGCTGGAGCAGCCTTTAAACATGATAAAAAAAGAAGCTATTGCCTGGACAGAAAGCAGCTTCTATGATCAAAGCATTGGTGGACAAGTAGCAGACGCTCTAACTAATTTTGCGGGGGTAATAAAATCTAAAAGTATGCCACTGCCTAAGGTTTATAGTGAACATAAGTCATTGTCGTTTTTTAGCAGCAATCATTCCAATGAACACCCTTATTCCCCCAACAAAGCACATGTTGTAAAGGCAATAAAAAACTTCTCTATTTCAGTATCGGATAAAGAAAAATTGACTCAAGTTTTAGATGCATCTAAAGAATCAATTTTAGCAGAGGCCGATAGATGGCAAACTCTGCCATCTATCTATGAACCCGGATTAGAAAAACAAGTTGCAGAATTATTAATTAATTATGCTAATCAATTGGAAGATAATCAGATGCAGCAAAAAATTGACGCTTAAAAGTAATAGGAGTGTGCAGTCTAAAAAAAAGAAAAAATAAGCTAAGGATTGCTGCCTCTAATTAACTTTGGTTAATAACACAGGCACTTTAACTATCTCTCCTAAGCGGGCTTTATAGCCACTAAGCGCCTCTCTTAGGGTAAGGTTCCCCCTTAATTAAGGCTTTTACTCTCAAACATAGATCTCATATAGGAACACCGTTAAAAAAGTATTTAAATCTTTTTGATTCTATCCTAGCGAGGAAACTTCTTTACAGTATGATCCAAAAGCTAGAGTTTCTTTAACTGGGTTAAATGAGCTTTTCTTTAATAGTATTTTTATACATAAACCATTAGAGCAAGAAAATTACTTGAGGAGCTAAAAGATTTACAGCAAAGATTTAGAGTTCCTTCATGTATGCTCTGAACTTGAAAATATACTATTCAAGTTATGTTCATAATAAGCAGAAGTAGTCTTTTTATATAAAATACGTTGTAAAGGCTTAATTTCATCGGAAGCAAGTATAAAATAATTTATATTTCAATGTGGATAAATGCGATTTAAGCATTCTATGCGCTTAGTATAAGGGCCACTATTTATCAACGGGGTTCTCATTAATTAGCTGCTTAAAGGTTTCTTTGCAAACGGGTTTTTCTCCTCGAGTAGCAAAATAACTAAGCGGTGTAAGGAGCGCAATATCAATATTTAAAGCCGGGCATAAAGTTACCCACTCGGCAAAGCATTCTTGATCTATTTCATGAAACCCATATCCCATGTTTGAATTGCCAAGCTTACAATAAGCAATAGAGGCAACAGCCTTTTTTAATAAGCCTTTTTTTTGTTGGCTTTCTTGAAACATAAAGCGTGTTCCACAATAGATAACTGCTTTTTCTAAACCTGCTTCATATTGAGCGAAAAACAGAGGATCCATAATATCATCTTGATAAAGGCGCCCATGTGCTTGTGATATTCTGCCTTGCGCAAAATCTTGATAAAACCAAATTAGTCTACGGATAGCAATGGCGGTATTTAAATCTACCTTCCTCGGAGTTGCAGCACCTTCTTTTCCTTCTAAAAAAGCAGTATCATAGAATTTATTACGTGCTAAATGAAATGCATCAAATAATCTATCGGCTGAAATTTGGGTCAAACCAAAGTTAGTTTGATAGTTAAAATGAATATATTTTTGTTTGGCAAGCCTTAATATTTGCTTCCAGTTGCCTAAGTTAGTTTGCGCCTTATAAGTGGAAAGCGAATGACCTTGCATATCGGTAATACTCGTGGAATCACCACTACTTTCTTTAAGAATCATCGCCAAAACATGTGCCCATTGATGCGCAGCTTGCTCATCAAAATAAATATTTTGGACATTGGCCATGTATTGATGAATAACAAAATGTTGAAAAATCAATAACCTAAGATTAGGACTTATTGACGAGCATTGGCTATCTTTTTCGTTTATTACAAGGTAAAACACGCGATCAGTTAATAGACTAATTTGCTCCTCATCTGGCAAGCCTGTAAGATTAGGAAGCCAGCCTCCGTCTACTGGGTCTTTTGAGTGAGACAAATGGAGATAATCTGCTAGTGAAGGTGGGGCATATTCTTCGAACGCTAAAGCAGTAGAAAAGGTCAATTGCGATAAAAAAATAAGCATTACTGCTTGAATATAACATCTTATCATAACTTATTATTATAATCTATATTTAAACATATTGCTTAAATACTTGACTTAAATGGTAATTAACTTTCTAGTTAATGACTTGATAAATAATTTTTTTAAGATTTGAGTCAAAGCAATAAATCATTTCTTCAATAGTTAACTAAATATTCTCTATTTAAAATTAAAATTAATACGAGTAATAAACTAAACAGGAACCCTGTTAATAAAGCACAGGTTAAAAAATTATCTGGAATGAATGCAATAAAAGCTGTAATTAAACAAATAGTAAAAATTTTCATCAGGCTCAGCAAGGAAGTACCATCTATAATAAACCCCGTAAAATCTTTGAATCCACAGGTAACAAAATTAGGATATAAAATACCTAAACCTAATGAAGAAATAAATATAGGTATAATGAAAGCGAAAATTGACGTACCGGTAAAGTAACCTGCAATTAAGAAGGTAGCTATGCCTAGAAAGCTAATAATTAAGCCACTAAAAATCGTCGTTTTTAGCAAATACCTCGAAAGCATGAAGGTATTTAATAAGGAGCCCATACTAAATAACAAACTTATTAAAGATGCTATAGCGCCAGAGACTTTAATAGAAGCGCCTAAGTGCATTTGTAAGATAAAAGAACTCATCACTAAATAACATACAATAATATTCACACAAATAATCGCATATATCGCATGGGTAATGTATTGCTGATTTGCTAATAAATTTTTGACTTTACTATAAAAAGAAATTTTTACTTTTGGGGGAGTAATTATTTTTGGCAAGAAACAATAGCCTGAGGTTAATAGTAAAAAAGATAATATAAATAAAAATATGAAGCTACTTTGCCAACCATAAAGTTCTTGTAAATAACCTCCTATTGCAGGCGCTAATATATTGGCAAGCGTTAAAAAAAATACGCTATAAGAGATTATTATACCTAATTTACGGGGCGGAAAAAAAAGGTAGATAATTGTAATAATAATAGCCATAGAGCCAAATCCTGCGCCCATCCCTTGCAAGAAGCGCAGAGCTAAAAAATAAACCATATCAGCAGAGAAAATAATCAACAAAGTAGCTATTAAAAATACGCCATTACAGATTAGAAAAATATACCGATAATTTATTATTTTATTAAGAAATCCATAGAGAAAAACAGATAAACCAAAACCTAACATAAAATAGAAGTAACTAAGCTGAATATAGTCAATTGTCGTGTGTAAAGCTTTAGCTATAGCAGGCATAGCGGGAATATAAATATCCATCGCAAATTGGGCAACCAACCCATTTGCAATAGCAAAGATAATTAATTTGTTTGGTGCCCATGTAAGGATAGTCATTTTAATTTATATTAATAATTATGTACAAATAAGTTATTTTCTAATAATGACAATAACTTGCCCTGGCTCACTAATAAAACTGTCATGGATTCGGCTTTTAATTTGGTTTAATTCCCATAATAAATAATGATTTTCCTGTAGCTGCGCTATATATTGTTGTTGTACTTTAAAAAAATCCTTAAGATTTAACTCTTTAATAAAAAGCTCATAGTATATTTCAATGCTTGAAATTTCACGGGTAATTGCATTAATAATTTCACCTGCACTAAGCCCTTCTCGATGGAAATAACCTAAGCTTTGATGCAGCTTTTTACACCAAGCTGCTAATTCAGCGCTAAGTTGTTGAGAATAAATTGTTTTGTCATACCAAGGATCAACAACAATGACGCCGTTTTTAGCAACTCTGATAGCCTCTGATAATGCATTTTCCGGATCAGGTATGTGATGCAGCGAATTAGCAATTAAGACCCAATTGAACTTATCATTAGCATAGGGTAAATGCCTTGCATCGCCTAGGCTCGCATCAATATTTTGCTGACGTAGCTTTTCTACATATGGCTCATAGAGATCAATACCAGAAACTTTGATGGGATAATTAGCTTGCAAATAAATTAACTTCCTCCCATCGCCGCAACCTACTTCTAATAAAGTACGTGTTTTCGGTTTTAAATTTACTATTTTTTCAATAAGCTTTTTTTCAAGGATTGATAATTTAGAGTAAGCCATCCTTGCTCTCCAGATTAAGTGAGCATAAAAATGCTCTACCAAATTTCGTTAATTTTGCATGCTTTAAAAGGATTTCTTCGCCTTGTTTAAATTTAATTTGATATGCTTGTAGTCGGTCTTGATAAATATAAGGTAAGTCTCGAATAGCTATATTTGCATGATTTTTATCATAATTATTACTTTCATCATCTATAAAATAATTTATTGCTAATTTATACATAACAATTAGTCTAAAAAAGACAAAATGCGCATGAAAGATACCCTTTAAAGGTCGCAAAACATTTCGTGCCGGAGAGTGATGTAGTTCAGTAGAATTCAATACTATTGGGTCTAAGGTCATTAACAAATTTAAAAAAACATGGGATATTTCATGTACTATGCTGTCAAAAAAATATAATAGTTGCTGTGGGGCTGAGTGAAGCATTTTATAGCGTAGGATAATCATGCCAAAATATTTTAAGCTTGTTGCAGCTGTGGCAAGAAAAACTCCTTTTGAGAGATGTAATACAGCAAGAATTTCCTGAATCTCACTATGCAAATTTTTACTCGTTTTTTCAATAATATCAATAACTTGTGAAATTTGTTTATTAGCTAAATCGAATTCAATGGGTGAGAGTGGCTCAAAGGTTTCAATTCGATTAGATAAGGTTTGAATATAATTTTGTTGGTATTTGATAATGGGATTAATTTGATTATTATCAAGTAATAATTGTTTTGTATAAAAATTATTACTATCAAATTCAATTAATGAATGACATAAACGAGCAACCTCTCGTTTATTTTGATTATAAAGCGCTTCCAGAAGGGAATAATAATAAAAATAGAGTAGTGGCGACAACCGCCTATTCACATCCAAACTGTCTATCTTTTGTATAACAACATCAAAATTTGCTGTAAGCCCTTCTTCTGCTGCCAGAATAAGCTCCATAAAGCTCGTCTTTGTTCGTTTTCTAAGATAACAATGCAGAGCCTTTACATGGGTTTCACCCATAAAAGGCTCTATTGGAAGTGTGCGTAATAATTTTTGGTTAGTAGACACATTTTATTCCTTTAAGGATTACAACCGTAATTTAAATTCCAGCTTCCATTAGGCTGGTGCTTGGACGGTAGGTATTTTGTCTGCGCCATCTTTAACAGTATTAGAAGGAACTTTAAAAGCTAAACGTTGCTCTGAGAGAGATGCGTTAAGTCTTTTTTTAGATTGGCCGTGGTTAGATTGCTTTGCTTTTTGAGTCATAATAAAACTCCTAATAAACTAACAAGTCGCAGATATTAATCTGCTTGTTTATAATTATAGCAGTTATTATCCTTGGGAAAATTGCTGATTAATTCTTCAGCCTGATTAGCAGTCTCTTTGTTACCATTATTTAAACTATTTAATTGATTGTTAAAAAAGAAAAAGTTCCTATAAAGTTTTGACAAATTGGGCTGGTTACAGCGAATCTCTAAGGGTTGCTCTTAGATAGCTCTACATGCAAGTTAAGATGATATAAAAATAGCGCTATTTTCAAATTTTTATTTGAATAATAGGCTTATTTCATGTACCTCATTAATAGCCGCTTAATTCAGTAGTATGGCTATAGGTAATATAAAGCTTATACTTTCTCTGTATGTATGGTCAATGGAATTAATTTGATAGGGAAATTAGCTGGGGGAGGTTTTTTCCACAAACTTAAGACACATCCTCCGATTCCGGCCCCCACTACCTTACAAGCTAAAGCAAATTGTTTTAATTTTTGAATGTGGTTATGTAATTGAGGCGATATTAAATCCCATTCATAATAACATTCATTTGCTGTTGTCAGCCCTTGAGCTAAGACATGCAAGCTTATATCATTTTTCTTTTCTAAAGCCGTGTTAATTAAACTAACTGCCTGCCACATTTTCTCATAGATAACTTCTGCCTTAATAGGATTTTCATTTTTTAATTGCTGAACTTTTTTAACACAGGAACTCGTAATCCTAGTTTCATTAGAAGACGAAATATAAAAAAGAGGTTGCCAAGTGGTTATTTCATTTAATTCATGATTAGAAGAATATCTGATTATATTCCTGGCAGTTACTCCTGCAATATCTACCCCACTACTTGGTTTATGAAATAAATCTTCAAGTTGTACTGCAAATTGAAATAATTCCGAGCGCGGCAATAGACTTTGATAGATAATCCATTTTGTAATAGCAACGCAAAGGGCAGCTGAAAAACCCAACCCACAACAAGGTGGGATAGTTGATTTAATATTAAAAAAACCTTTAATGGTGCTGGGATCTTTGTGTAATAACTCATAAGCTCTGACAATTAGAGGCCATAATATAATTCCATAGGAATTATTACCCTCAGCCGAAATAGTATGCATAGTCTTTATTTTACTAGCTTCATAGCTCAATATGAGTTGATAATGATTAAACGGGGCAACAATCGCATACCCGCGTTCAAGGATAAGATGTTCTCCAGCTAAGATACATTTTGCAGGAACTTTAACTTCAAAAACCACCATGTTCTCCATCACTTCATTTATAAAATGAGTATAGTTGATTAAATTTAAATCAACTAATAGCAA